>CAJJDL010000226.1 GCA_905182935.1 uncultured Nitrospinaceae bacterium
TTATTAGCTATTTCTTTGGAAACAGGTATTAAAAGTACCCCCTTATAATAGTCAGTATCATACTCAATACCAAATTCAAGGTTAGGGGTTAATAGAACTGGGGCTCTAGGTTTTCGTACTCCAATTCGAGCGATACTATAATCCTTAGATAGAAACCACCTTGGGTCAGGGAAGACAGCAAGTTGTGTTTTTGAATCAAGCGATTGCAAAAGAGGAAGAAATATTGCTGCAGAATATATTCGTTCTTTTTTAAACCCAATTTCCTCCAAACTACCCTGTTTAACAGTTCTAGTAGCTTGAATTTCTGTCAATGAATCTATTCCCACAAAGATCTCATGAACCGGTATATTTTGAGAGTCAAGAAATTCGATGGTAATCCATTGCCCAAAACGTTTCAAAAAAACTCTAGCCCAATTATTTTTTGAATCAATAGAAATAAGTTGAAATGGAGAAATTATTTGAGACGACCATTGCCCAGGAAAATCATAATAAAGCTCTAGGAACTTCTCACGATTCAAAACCAATGGAAAAGACGGCTCAATATTTTCAAATAAAGTTTTGAGCGAGTCAATTGCTTCTGTAGATTCTTGCCTTGAATCAAGCAATGACCGAATCGATTGAATTTTTGTTTGCGCAAGAATCGACTCTCTATCCTTATCCCAAACGCGACCTAATTGAGGTCTTTCAGAATTTTGCCATTTAAGATAGTTACCCAATCCTCGTTCAAAAATTTTTCCATAAAACTCTAAGAAAACAAGAACTATGACTGCAAGGACAAATGTAATACGAATACGCTGCTGGCTTTGAATTTTTGAGGACTTCACTTAAATTATCTCACGGTAAAAATTTTATTTAAGAAAAGATTAGAAATCGTATTTTACCTATTGCACTTTACCGTTATTTATTTGCAGACTTCGTTATCACTTTCTAACGTTCATTTTCTTAACTCGACAACTACTTCTAAGAACTATTACCTAAGAGTATTAGCTTAACCAAAACTTCTACTAAAGTGTCTCTTTTACCAGCCTCATATCTAACATTGAAACGAAACCCTATATTAAAAATTTACGCAATTTCTGGTTATATGCACTTTAATTCCTTGCGAATCAATCTAATATTTTTAGCAGCTATGGGCATTCGTGTTTTAAAAGCGGCTTAATAGTCTCATGAAAGTTTAATTATTCTAGGGAAATAGAAATTAAATTTTTCTCATCTATTAAGTAATTTTGCTGCTTCTCTAGAAAAATAGGTGAGGATCATATTCGCGCCGGCCCTTTTTATACTTATCAGGACTTCCATCATTACTCTTTCGCCATCCACCCAACCATTTTGAGAAGCCGCTTTTACCATTGAATATTCTCCACTAACATTATAAGCAGCAACAGGAACATTTACCTCACTACGAACTTTGGAAATAATATCCAAATATGAAAGAGCTGGTTTCACCATTACAATATCTGCTCCCTCTTCTATATCTTGAATAACCTCCTTAATACTCTCATTCGTGTTTGCTGGATCCATTTGATAAGAACACCGATCTCCAAACTGTGGAGAAGAATCTGCAGCCTCTCTAAAAGGCCCATAAAATGCGGAGGCAAATTTCGCCGCATAAGACATAATAATTTTATCTTGATGACCTGTTTCATCTAAAGTTGCACGAATTTTCTGGACTCTGCCATCCATCATATCTGAAGGAGCAATAATATCAGCGCCAGACTCTGCATGAGTTAAGGCCATTTTTGATAAAAGCTCTAGAGTTGCATCATTTAAGATTTTACCGTCTTCAACAACACCGCAATGACCATGATTTGTATACTCATCTATACAAACATCTGTAATAACGATTATCTCTGGGATAGCATTTTTAATTTCCAGTATTGCGCGCTGAATAATTCCATCCTGTTTATACGCTTCAGAACCAAGTTCATCTTTTTTACTTGGAATTCCAAAAAGAATAACTGCAGGAATGCCCAATGAGTATGATTCTTTAACCTCAGAAACTAAATTTTCAATAGAAAGACGACAAACTCCAGGCATCGAAGAAATTTTCTGCCTAATACCTGAGCCTTCACATACAAAAAACGGTTCAATTAAATCATCAATAGACAAAGTGGTTTCTCGAACCATTCTTAAAATACCTTCACTTTGCCGCAAACGTCTATATCGATGAATAGGGAATGTCATAGAAATGGATATTATTTTTCGAAAAAAATAAACAACAAAAATAAAAAAATGTAAAACTAGCAAGTATCAATTAAAACAAAGGTTACCATAAGCCCCCTTAAGCAACAATAGACCAATTAAGAAATACTGAAACTGGACTCCGGAATAGCCTAAAGCGTTAAAATATTGACTTAATTATAGCCTAAAACCAAAAACTAGGTTTTTTAAATAAGAAAATAAAAACCATTAACACCTTTATTTGATAATAGTTACACCATTATCAAAAAATTCTCGACACTATTAAAAGTGCCTACACAAAAGTGGCATTAATCTTGCTATTTCTACTTAAATGCATTCAAGAAGAATACCCTTTTTTTATTAAACTCTAACAGGAGATTTATGTAATGGACACATTCGATGGATTTGAAGATAAAGAATTTGACCAACTTAATGAAGCAGTATTAAAGGCTATTCTTTCATCAAAAGATGTTGAAAAGGTTTTACGGGATTTTAAATCAAAAGACCTGATAAATGAAATGGCTGTAGTAAATCTAATATTAAGCTTGGAAGATTTGTCATCATTAATATTCTCAGAATCAGCAGAACAATCTAATCACGCTCTTGACACATTGAATCAGAAACAACCCCTAAAAAATGATAAAATAGAAAACAAAACTATTAATTCTAAAAAAAACCAAGTCTCTTGCAGTTTAAACAGCTATGACCTTGTAGATGGGAAAAATTTAAGCTGCAATGAAATTCTCTTCGAAAAATACTACCAAGAGAGATTTAATGAAAAGCAATGGCTACAACAATCAAAAATAAAACTATAAAAAAAAATCTTAAGATATGCCACTAAAAATTATAAATGATTTAGGGATTTCTACCCCCCTAATCAAACTATTTGTTTTGAAAAATTTTAGAGTCACAGGAAATATATTTTATTTGTTTAATTGGAACCACAAGAACTTCATCGCCGGCAGTCAACTCAAACAACTCAAGATCATCACTAAAACCATGCTTCTCCGTGTTTTTAAATTCAACTTCCTCATTATCAACAAACACTATTTTTAAACGATACAACATAACCTCTCCTTATCAGCTTACTTCACGTTATATTTTTTAGTTTAGATAGGCAGCGCTACAGCTTCAAACTTTTTATGCAGGGGATTCCCCAAGTAATCTTCCACATAATTCTTTAAATATCCTTTTTCATAAAGTTTCTTATTAGAAAGGTTAGAATTAACTTTATGCAAAACCTTAAAACTGCAGTGAGGAAACCGCGACTTAAATTCATCAAACTTTATTCCCGAAATATCTTTTTCTTCCCCAGAAGATCCCTCCAATATTACCTTTGGTAAATACACTCGCTTTTGGTTAGTCAACCTTCTCCCAACATCATCAAAAGTAAGTAAAGTGCTACAATTGGAATCGCCACCAAGTGTGTGGTTAGGTACGTATAGATACCGAGCACGATTTTTTCTCAACAAATTCATAATCTTGTATACATTACCAGCCATAACGACCGTATCTTTTTTTTCTAATTCACAAGAGTCAAATGTTTTGATGATTTTATTCCTATTTAAAAAAGTAGTGATGTCAGACTCAGTTTGAATCATTGTCGTATTTGGAAGGTTTGCTTCATATATTTTTCTTGCTTCCCTAGGAAGAAACTTTTTACCTTGCCGCATCAGTGAGGTAGTATCACCATCAATATACTTTAATGGAGTAAGGCACCCCATCCAAAGAAGACATTCATTATTTATTCGCGAAATTCGAAGCGCGTCATCGAACATAGTATCTGGTCCAAATGAATAAAAGTTAGCAGAAGTAACCGCAGGACCATCTAGAATTTTTAAGACCTGATCTTTTGTAGGAGCATGAGGCATTAAACGCTTTCTGTAAGAGCCTAACGTTATTACCGAAAGTTCAAAATTAATCCTACCAGGGTATTTTTCGGCTAATTTGTTGATTTCTTTTGCAGGCGTGTATCCAACTGTAAACAAAGTTATATTTTTATCAGTAGTCTCAAGAAATTCATTCAACCAGTCCATTGCACGTGGGTGAAGAAATAAGTCGGTCCACTCCATATACTCATTACCTCCAACCACCCAGTGCTCTTTTCCCGTAGGACAAGACTGTATCTCTTTAAGTATGTACTCCCAATCTTCCTGACTAGTTAAAGGGGTATCGAATGTTGTCCTATAACCTGTATCTTTCTCATAACAGAATGTGCATTTCACGGGACAGGTTTTTCCCAAACTAAGAGGAATTTTTCTGTCATTCATTTCACGTCGAAAAACTTCATGCAACAATTCTTTATCCAAGAGAGTCCCCTAAAAAAACAATAAAACAAATTTCACAAATAAGACCTGTTAATTATCCCAGTCATTAAAAACTTTTATTAAGTTTTCATCAACGGGAACTTCATCCCTTTGTTCAACGGTCAATTCCTTAAGTAATTGACTGACGTGAACAGCGGCACAACCCATATAAGCAATACTTTCCTGCTGTAATTTATACGCACCTTCTTTTAACTTTTTCTGAAGTTCCTCTAAGTGGGCGCTATTAAAAGGGCTTATCATTGCAGCTTTCTTAAAGGATTCAATCGCACTATAAAAATCTTTTTTCTCATGCAAATCCATAGCCTCTTTCAGTATATCCTGAGCTTTTCTAAACTCCTCAACTGTCACTGGTTGTCTAACCATAATTACTTTAATCCCAAGAAAAATTAAATGATGTTAAATTTATTTTTCAAACTACTTAATATCATAACTAATTAAAAAAAAATCGAGCCTCAATCTAAGTACAAAATTAAATGTTCTACCAATATTGTTTGAAACATATTTATCGCCCCTTTATAGTAAATTGTCAAGATCCCTAAATATATTTAAAAAAAATTTAACAGGTATGTGTTTTTCGTTGAGTAAGGGGAATGCAAGCTTTAAAAAAGCGATAGTTTTAAGAGCGGAGAAGAGGGGTCAAGTTAAGAAATGTAAAGCAGGAAGGTTGTGACAAACTTCTAGAGGGAACGGCAATGAAATTTTACCGCCCCTCCAGAGAACCATTAAATAGCGTTACAAGCTAAAACTACACTGTGGTAATTGAGTGCCTAAATATCTCCCCTTAGCGGAGAAAAATTTATGTGTACTTTTATAAATTTACTTTTCAGGTGGTGTAGGACTGTTTGCTTCGTTGCAATGGCCCTCTGGACATGCACCAGTGCCATAGCACCCTGCGGTCACAGTAACCAATAGCATCAACAAAAATATGCCAGCGAATCTTTTCATTCTAAATCTCCCCTAATAAAAAAAAATGGCCTACCTAATAACTATGAGCATGCATCTTTGTTAAAAACATTGCTTTATTAGCAGTATTTTTAACAAAATTCAATCATTTTTTAAATTCGAATAAACAAAGAGCTTTATTTTGACACTATATGCCTAATTAGGCATTCTAAATAGAAATTTATAACATTTTCTTTAAAGCTTAATCTTTAACAATACTTGACCATATTTAAAACAATATGACTTACGAATACGAATCTGATTCTATTAATCTTAAAAAACATCTTCGCTGTGAACGCATTGGCTCTAGTATTATATTTCTACCTGAGATCGATTCAACCAACGACCTAATAAAAAAATATCTAATGAATAATGTTAGTGAAGGATTAGTGGTAGTAGCTGAAACTCAGACTGCAGGGAGAGGACGACGAGGAAGGTCCTGGCATTCTCCTCCAGAAACAGGAATCTATTTATCAACCTTGCTGAAGCCCAACCTTGAACTATCCCAACTCTCCATTATCACGCTTTTAGTAGGAGTTGCCGCGGTCTTAACTGTAAATAAATTCAGCAACCAAAATGCTTACTTGAAATGGCCAAACGACATATTAATAGACAGTAAAAAAGTATGTGGATTATTATGTGAAATGGTGAAAAAACAAGGCGCGCCTGATGGTGTAATCATCGGTATTGGCATAAACGTCAACCAAATGCCCGAGCAATTCCCCGATCATTTAAAAAGTATCGCAACCTCAATAAGAATAGTAAATGGTTTTCCAATTGACCGGCTTGCTGTCATCCAATCATTTCTAGAAAACCTTGACCATGAGTATCAAACTTACCTCAATGAAGGCGAGAGCTCAGTTATTAAGAAATGGAGTCTCAATACAAAGTTATTTGGCAAAAATGTATCTATAAAGCATGGTTCTAATGTAACAACCGGCTCAGCTATGCGTCTTGATGAATTAGGCCGACTCGTGTTGCTTCTGGACAACGGATATGAAGAGGCCTTCGATTCAGGTGAAGTCTCTATCAGAGAGGATTAAATGACCTTGAAGTAATACCACGGTTGATTTCAAAGGTATCACTTAAGCATTTTTATTTTTTATTAAAATCTTGCTACTCCCTCACACTAAACCCTTATAAACTATCTGAAAAGTTGAACTTACACAAAATTCTCTATAAAATAATTCAGTACTATAAAGTCATATAATAGCTTTAAAAATCTTTTAATAAGACTGCCGTGTCTAACAGAGACTACTATAAAATTCTTGGTGTTAAAAAGGACGCTAAGCCCAGTGAGATAAAAAAAAACTACCGCGAAAGAGCTAAAGTATTTCATCCAGATGCTAATAAAGGGAGCAAAAAATCAGAGAACCAATTTAAAGTCCTATCTGAAGCTTATACGATTTTAAGTGACGTTAGTAAACGTAAGGAATATGACCGAAATCGATCTCACAAGAGATCTTCAAGAAGTGGTGCATCAAAAGATTGGGGCTCACCTTCAGGTGCTAAACAATGGGGGTATGGATTCGGCGACCAAGAGTCACAAGGCCGAAGCAATCAAGAAAGCTCATTTCGTCAGACAGCGGCAGAAGATTCTCAGCCACATGATCCTAATGCCCCTACGCGAGGATTTGATCTACAGTTCATGGTAAACGTAGATTTTGTGACCGTTGCCCTGGGTGGGACCATCCCCTACAGTTACGAAAAGTATGTTCGCTGTGAGAACTGTGACAGCACAGGAGAGTCTGAAGAAAAAACTTGTACGGATTGCGAAGGAAAAAGGCAGGTTGTAAGAGAAGTCAATTTAAAAGTCAAAATACCCCCTGGAGTAGCAGACCAATACGTCATTCGTTTGCAGCATGAAGGCGGGGAAGGAATCAATAATGGTCCCCCTGGTGATTTATTCTTGAAGGTTTGCACTAAACCGCACCCTATTTTTAAACGAAAAAAAAGTGATGTCTATGTAGAAATTCCTATATCGTCAGAGTTAGCAGAAAAGGGAGGACCTCTTAATGTTGGAACTCTAGATTCCGTTAAGACAATAGAAGTAGAGGAATGTACTCTTACTGGCGAAGAACTCCGCATACCTGGGCAAGGAGCTGCTATCTTGTGGGGTAAAAAACGCGGCGATCTAATTATTAAATTTGCGATACTAGACTCTCAAAACTCATGAAATCTATTTTTATACCACTTATAATGACGATTAGCTTTGTTGTTCTAATAGCCTTTATTTTCAGGAGTAAACGCTATGGTAAAGATGCTCTTTATTTAGGAAAAAAACAAAAGCCTGTCAAAAAGAAGAAAAAAATCAGTAGACCTATATCAAAAGCAAAAATAATGGGTCCTGAAAATCCACTATGGGTTAAAATGTACGCGGAGGAAATGGCTAAACACAACACCGCCCAAACCACAGCAGTAGTGAAAAAATGGATAAAAGAGGGTTAAGTTAGAGGCTTACTTTTTCTTTTTCTCTATCGCCCAAGCCTTAGCTCGAGCTTTAAAAACAGCCTTTTCTTCTTCTGTAACATCTCTTTTTGCTGGTCGAGGTACAGAACCTGCTGGTTTTGATGCAACCGTAGACGCTGTAGCAGGTTTCACAGAAGTATCTCCCGTAAGTTCCTCTACTGACGCAACTTGTTTAGGTGCATGTTGCTCTCCAACAACCTTAACAGAAGCTTCACCAGGTTTGCTTAAAAGGCGCAGAGAACCCCATACATCCTTACCTGGATAAGCAGTATCTATCCCTATTTTTAAATCATAACGGATAATCTTTTCATCGGAACATTCAAGAATCCAAGTATTAGAAACACATCCCGCTTCAAAAATCGGGTCGATAGGAAACATTGTTCCATTTTTATCTTCGCATAGCTTTCCTCCAGTTTTATCAACTAGAGTAGACGCTTCATTTTTACTTGGGATTCTCCAATTATCATACCCAGCAAACTTTTCTTTATTAATTTTATCGACGTAGTCGCGGTGCGCCTGCCAGGTATAAAATTTATGTGTATCCAACCACGCATCAGTTTTTTTCCAAATTAATTCTGAGTTAGGGTCAGTAATCGTTCCATCCCCATTATCGACAAGAGGCTTGAGTTCTGGAACTGGTTTTTTAGCAGGAGCAGGTTTTTTTTCAGTGACTACGGCAGGCTTGCTTTCCGTAATTGGGTTTTCCGATGTAGGTTCTATTTGGGCCATTCTTAAATTCCTTAAAACTATCTTAAATTCTGGCAGCTGGGATACATACTAAAATTAATACTTAGGATTATTTTTTAAGATCTCACTCAAGTCTTTTTCTGACTGAGATAAAACATTCAAGATATTTCCCAGTTCAGATGCTGAATAAGAATCTAGACACTCCTTAAAGCTTTCACGATAACTAGCAGCATTCATCTGAATCCAATCCATTACAGCATCATCCCCCGAACCTTCAAGACATTGTGCTTTTTTTTTGCTCAGCAGATTGGTCTGCGATACGCGTATGACCTCACAAACTAAGTCGTCTTTTACTCTGCTCATTGCCTAATTTAGTAATGGTAATCACGAAAGATCTTAAAATTTGGTCAATCTATAACGATTTAGAACCCTTGTCAATTCGATAATTTTCTTTAATTTTAAGCTTTAAAAAACAATAACATTATAAATCATTACAAATGTATCTTAATTTTACAAGCCTTCTAAAAAAAATACTTCACTCTATTTATTAAATCGACTAAAAATAAATGCATTTAAAACAAGATTTTTTATAATTAAAACACTAATATTACCTACTCAAATTAAACTTTTTTTTCGCGGGTCCAAGTAATCTCTACACCAATCACCTAGAAAATTAAAACTTAAAATTGTTAGAAATATAGCAAGGGATGGAAAGAGAATAAGGTGAGGATAAAACTTTATGGCCTTCCACCCTTCATTAGCTAAAGTGCCCCAACTACTAAAAGGAGGAGCAATTCCCAGACCAATAAAACTTAAGGTAGACTCTGCTAGAATCGCCACAGGAATTCTAAAAGTAAGAGTCACGACCATAAGATCTAAGATATTAGGTAGTATTTCTCGCACAACTATTCTTAGACTATTTGCACCTAGTGCACGAGCTGCCTCAACATAGGCTTGTTCTCTTAGACGCAATACTTCTCCTCTTACCAAGCGAGCAATAGTAACCCAACTCACAAGAGTAAGAGCTACAAATATTCCTATAACTCCTTGACCCATCATAACCGTGATAAGTATAATCATTAACATATCTGGAAGCGCAAATACAATGTCAACAATACGCATCATCAAATTGTCCGTTCGCCCACCCACATAACCAGAAATAGAACCATATATTGTACCTATTAGAAGTGCTAACAATGTAGTCAACACACCAATAAATAAAGAAACACGTGCTCCGTATATTATGCGCGAAAATAAGTCACGCCCTAATCGGTCGGTTCCCATTAAATGACTAAAACTTGGTATTGCAAGGGTATTTAATGTGTCTTGAGTTTCATAAGAATAAGGTGCAACCAAAGGTGCAAATACTGCTGAAAAAAAAACAACCCCAAGAAACCCAAAACTTAGTTTTGTTAAAATATTCATAATCTTACCCTTGGATCAAGCCACATATAAATCATGTCAACAAAAATATTTGCAACAACAATCAACACAGCATAAACCAAAGTGACACCCATAATTAGTGGATAGTCGCGATTGGTCACCGCGGTAATAAAAAAACTCCCCATGCCCGGAATAGAAAATATAAACTCAATTACAAACGAACCTGTTACCAGTCCAGCGGTCAAAGGACCTAACACCGAAATAACAGGAAAAATTGAATTTTTTAAAGTATGTTTTAAAAGAATAGTAGTCTCGGTGAGACCTTTAGCTCGAGCTGTTCGGATATAATCGGATGCCAATACCTCTAATACTGTGGAACGAATCAAGCGAGCAACATATCCAGTAAAAGGTGCACCTAAAGCTATTGCTGGCAGAATCATATAGCGTGGTCCTTCCCATAATGCTGGTGGCAACCATTGCAGTTTATTAGACATCACCCACACTAGTATCGTCCCTAAAACAAAGCTAGGAATAGAAATTCCCAACGTAGCAAAAAACATAAATACTTGGTCCACAATCGAATTTTGACGGTACGCTGACCACACACCGACTGGTACGCCAATCCCTACAACAATAAGCATAGCTAATAAACCTAATGTTATTGATACAGGGAAAGTATCCAATATAATATCCGTAACATCTCGACCTATATATTTATAGGAAGGGCCCATATCTCCATGAACCAATTGTTTTAAGTAAAATAAGTATTGAACTCCTACCGACTGGTCCAAATGGTACTTAGCCTCAATATTAGCAAGGATCTCTGGAGGAAGTTTTTTTTCTTGATCAAATGGGCCGCCTGGGACCAGACGCATAATAATGAAAGTGAGTGTAGCCACTACAAATAAAACTGGAATGCCGTGCAACAATCTTTTGAAAAAATATTTCAGCATATATTAAAAAAACATGTGATTGAAAAATTCTAAAGACCCAAAAAGGCTATAACAATAAAAAAAACTCAAACCACTAAGGGGGGGGGTCACTTCATAAGCTTAATAATATTGCCTGCAGCATATGTGCGGACCACCTCCTGAGAATCTTTAAGCTTTTCTAGTAGTAATGGAAATGCCTTTGATCCACCCATCATACCTAAAGCTCTTGTAGCAGATGTCCGTACTCGAATATTTTTATCAACAATCGCAACTGCAAGCAATTTTTCCCTACCTGGAAAATCTAGTCCCCCTAATACCCTCGCTGTCATGCTACGGATTCCATAATCTTGATCTTTGATAGCTAATAAAAGTACTTCATCGCAGGCATTGCTTCCTTTTCGAGTAAGAGCAATCGCGGCAGATAAACGAACCATCGAGTCTTTATCAGAACAAAGAGAATAAAGTGTTTCATGCCCATAGTTTCCACTTAATTCCCCTAAAATTAAGGCTGACTGGTATCTTAATGATGGATTATGATGCTCTGCTAAGTCCAATAATTGCGGAAGAATATTTTTATCAGCTTTTTTACCAATTGCCTTTAAACTATAAAATATAATTTCATCCTCACTGGCGCTTAACAATTTCTTCAGATAAGGAACTACTCGTTCATCACCCATCTTACCAAGGTACCCTATGGCTTGGTAACGATCGATAGAATTACCACCCTTAAGTCCATCCAAGAGAACATCTAGCTCACTTTCATCGCCTAGCCTAAATAATGCCCCTGCAGCTGCGTATCTTACTGCTCGGTCTGGTGATTTAAGGTGAGGTCGAATAAAATTTCCCGAGGCTCCATCACCCAAGTCTCCCAGCATTTCAATAGCTGCGCCACGAACCCATACATTTAGGTCCTTAGACAAACTTAGAGCCATCGCACGAGCTTCTTTTATTGAAATTTTTTTTATCCCTTGGAGAGCAAATAACCTTGTTGTGTGATATGGGTCACCAGCTGCTTTTTTAAGTAAAGGAATGAGTCCTGAATATTCTGATTCGCCAGCCGCACGTGCAGCGGCACTTCGAATAAATGCATTATCACTTTGAAAAGATTCTTCTAAAATTTGCATAGAGAACGATCGAATACGATTCATCGTTTCTAGAGGTTTTTCCTTTGCTTCCAATAAAGGAACTAAGCAAAATAAAATTGTTACTACATTGAAAAGCATGAAATTAAGGTGCTTTAACATAATTAACCTTATAATTTGCTAACTGTATTTCTCAATAATTGCTCGGTAATGGAGTTCTTCTTCTTTTTTTCCGCGTTTCAGAAAACCCTTGATCAAAACAGAGCATTTTTTCACTAACTCAGAACGAGTCATCCTTAATCGTTCTCCTTCCAACAAACTAGAATCTAATAGTTTTTTTAAAGCAACAACGCGAAACCGATCCATCCCCCAATATTGCTTAGATAGTTGGTCTGCGTGCCCACCTTTTTTAATAATAAGAGGTTCATTAATTAATTTAAACTCATATTTCATTGAAATTCTAAGCCATAAATCATAATCTTCGCAAGCAGGAAGCGATTCATCAAAATTGCCAACTTCATCAAACAGTCCTATACGTAGCATTGCTGTAGAAGGACTCACTATGCAAAGAGGCAAACAGTGAAGATATATATCTCCAGAATACTTGCGATGTATATTCATTTGGTTAACTCTAACTCCATTGCGAATCCATATCTCATCGGTATAGCATACCTGGCAGTCAGTGTTACCTTCCATCCAATAAAATTGGATCTGCAATTTATTTTCATTCCATAAATCATCAGAATCAAGAAAACAAATATATTTTCCTTTTGCGTAAGCGATACCTATATTACGAGCAATTGAAACACCATAATTTTCCTTCAAAGTTAAGTATTTAATACTTGGAAACGTTTGCATCATTTTCGAAGTATCATCGATGGAGCCATCATCAACAACTATTAACTCAAAGTCCTGATAGGTCTGCGTTAAAACTGAGCACAAAGTTTCTTTCAATCGATAGGCTCGGTTATAGGTTGGCACTATGACTGAAATTTTAGGCGAATCAGTTGCTCTGTCAGAGGAAGTAGATTTTTTTATTCTATTTTTGAGGTCTTTAATCATTATCAATATACACCAATGATTTTAAAGTATATCTATGAAGGCAGGATGCAGGGAAGAGCAGATACATCAATAATATAGCTTTAACAAGTTTTTATTGCTATAGAATATCAACAAATATTGCCTTGACAAAACTATAAACTTGCCATAACAATGGGGTTTACCTATATCGAAAAAGGCCAATAAAACAGGCTAGTATGGGGAATCTAGCAAGTATTCCCCCTAAATTTAACAGTCACTTTGGGTATACATTTTCTTATGGACTTTAACGACGTTACAAGGATTTTCAAAGATGATCTTTTACGATTGGAACGCTCTATCCAGAAAAACTATCAATCGGATGTTCCATTAATACCAGGAATTGGAGACTATTTACTGAAAAATGGTGGCAAGCGTATACGGCCTCTTCTACTAATGATTGGAGTGAAGCTATGTGGCAGAGAAATAGACGAAAGAACTATTCGACATGGTTGCGTTGTTGAGTACATTCACTCCGCCACACTACTCCATGATGATGTGGTTGATGCAACTACAGTCAGACGAGGGCGCCAAACGGTAAATGCCAAATGGGGAAGTGACGCTAGTATACTTGTGGGCGATTTTTTGATATCTCGGTCGATTCTGATGTTAGCTGCAGATTGTGACTCGCGGATCATTAATTCAGTATCAGAAGCAACAAAGTTTTTAGTTGAAGGTGGAATCATGGAATATAGTCAGGCGCGTAAGTTAGATGTTACCGAGTCACATTGTTTAGATGTTATTCGACGTAAAACAGCATCAATGATGTCTCTAAGTTGCGAGTTGGCTGCACTGCTTTCCGAAGCAAACTTAGAGCAGGGAAAAGCATTAATTGAATTTGGTTCACACTTTGGGATGGCATTCCAGCTTATGGATGATGCTATGGACTATAACAGTGAGGAAGATAGTCTAGGAAAACCACCAGGAAATGATTTTCAAGAAGGACATGTTACCTTACCTCTACTTCATTTATATCAAAACTCCGAACGATCTCTAAAGAAAAAAATTGAAGGCTTTGTTGAGAATGAGAAACTTACACAAGAGGATTTTTGCTGCGTTCTAGAACATATTCGAGAAGCTAAGTCTATAGAATATACACTTGATCTTGCGCGTAATTACCTTGAAAAAGCAAAATCATCCATTAGAACTACTTCCTTCGCTCAACCTGAATTCATCAAATCGCTTGATGCTATTGCAGACTACCTTTATGAAAGACACACCGTATTACGCTAATCCAATTTAAACCTCTCGCCTTCACTTAATAATAAAGTTCACTTTTGTTCATTATTACGAGT
>CAJJDL010000227.1 GCA_905182935.1 uncultured Nitrospinaceae bacterium
AGAAATTTTTAATCACGAGTTAAAAGTTATGATGGTTTCTTTGCAATTGTATTAATTTACTTGAGGTACAGAAAATCATTGAAAATGGTAGTTCGAAAATGCTCAATAAAATGTTTTGTATACCCATTGTTAACGGATGTACTTTATCTATGATTATTTTTAATTTTAGTTTTGCCTAGGAAAGGGTAACTTGTGTTGTGCAATTTTAAAGTGCAAATTAAAGATTAGCTTTAAGTGCCTATGCTATTTAAAATCTGCTACCAGCCAGACATGATAATCCTCAATCTTATGGTGCCAGAATATTGCATTGATGTTGAAATGAACAAGCCAGGCTGCTGACTCGCCTTGTTGACAAATCTTTTTTTGATAACGATCTTTAATTACCGAGACTTGGTCGCAGGTAGTGCTAGACCAATAGTAATGTCCAACGCCATCATCAAAAATTTGATTGATCCATGATTTTTTTCCTCCGGCATTAATAACTCGTTTTGGAGCAAATAATGTTTTTATTTCCACAAGGGAAGGGATACGCCAATTTGTGCGACCTGCATGACTAGAGGCGGCAGCTATTTTTTTCGCTATTTTTAGTTTTACTTTAGTAAGGTTCCCTTTCTCATCGAGCTCGCCCTTTTTCATCCACAATAAGTTGTTAACTGTATCGGTAACAGTACCATCCCCATTGTCAATGAACTCAGCTGGCAATAAATCTTCAATGGTTGTTTCCTTTACTTTTTTGCACTCTGCCAATAATGGGCCTGAGTCAGGGCATTTGTTTAGGATAGAAAAATGGTCCATTTTCCCAAGCATAGAGCAGATTTCTGATTTTTTACAACCGGCATGAGCAGGAAGGGTACTTAAAAAAAATAGTATAATAATTGTTAAAAATAATTTCATATATACCCATAGTGCACCAAGCACTTTTGTTGGATGAAGTATTTAAATATTAAGGTTTTATTAAATAGTACTATATTTTTATTTGGATAGAAATATTTAATTGGTGCTTGGATGCAGTGAGAGGTTGTTGTTAAGTAGAGTTAACCAAGTCATTAATTTGAATAAAAGTTTCTCTACTTTTAAGTGGAATAAAGGTTTCCGATTGAGCTATATCGTTGGTTGATGGGTCTGGATTTATATTGATTACTTTCGCGCCTCTATTTTTTAAGTCTAGTGCAATGTAATCATTGGTTGGAACCGACCCTGAACTACCCACTAGAAAGACCAAGTCGACTTCCTTTTTTATGAAGTCACGAAAGTTTGTTTCTTGCTCGGGATGTCCTGCATATTCTCCATCTCCAAACATAAGAATGTGAGGTCGGGCAATACCGTGACACTTTCCACAGGTTGGATAGTTGGAAGCTTTCATAGATTTTCTATCTAAAGTGCAAAGGGGAACAGTTCTTTCTTCCCAAAAGCTATAAGAGCAAGCATCAAGGCACTGTAGTCGCCACATAGATCCATGCACTTCTAGTATTTTATCGGTTTGGCATCCTGATCGCAGGTGATAACCATCAGTGTTGGTTGTGTGGATAAACCCTTCTTTTAAGAGATTCTCCATCCAATGGTTGATGATTTTGTATCCTTCGTGGGGGGAATTTTCATAGGCATTTTGTCGTCTCCATTCATAAAACGCCCATGCATGGGGGAGCTCATTACGAAATGCCCAAGGACTAGCCAAATCTTGAGCCTGAAGATTTTTTTCTTTAAATGGAGGGAAGTTTTTCCAGTAGCCATCTTTATCTCTGAAAGTTGGAATCTTTGAGTCTGCGCTCATTCCTGCGCTTGTAAGAAATAAAACTCGTTTCGCTTGTTTTAGTAAGCCTGCTGCTTGTTGAATAACATTAGGCATCTCCATTCCATTCTTTTAAGAATTGATTTAGATAGTCTTGCATGAACTGGTGCCTTTGTTCCGCAATATTTTTAGCTGATTGAGTATTCATTCTATCTTTGAGTAGTAAAAGTTTTTCGTAAAAGTGGTTAACCGTGTGCCCCTTGTTAGACTTGTAATGCTCAAAGCTTTCATGCATGACCGGAGGTTCATCTGGGTGGTAGATTATTCGGTTTTTATTTCCACCATATGCAAATGTACGTGCGATCCCCAACGCTCCAATGGCATCTAATCGGTCAGCATCTTGCACAACTTGGCCTTCAATCGTTTTCATGGGCGTCGCTACTCCGGCGCCTTTATATGATAGTGTTGAAATAATTTCACATACCTGTTCGATTAACTTTATGTCAGCATTATTTTTAGATAACCAATCAGCTGCTTTCTTGGGTCCAGCTGTTTCGTCGCCATCATTAAACTTCCAGTCCGCAATATCATGTAGTAAGGCTGCAAGCTCTGTGGTCGTTTGATCGGCACCTTCTTCTTGGGCTAATTTTTTTGATATAGACCAAACTCGGTAGATATGCCACCAATCATGGCCCGAGCCATCACCGGCCATCTTTTGTTCCACATAAAATCGTGTCGTCTCAATCAGGTTTTCAGAGTTCATTTTTAATATATTTTTTAAGGGGTAATGCGATTGTGTAGGAGATATGTTTTCTTGTTAAGCCTAATAAATTGGCCAATAACATAAAGGTTATGGTTTTGTATTGTGATTAATTTTTTGGGTGGAGGCCGCACTCTTTGTGCTCGGCATTTTCCCACCACCATCTCCCAGACCTAATATCTTCTCCTTTGTCAACTGAACGGGTACAAGGAGCGCAACCGATACTTGGGTAATTTTTTTTATGCAAAGCATTGACCGGGACATCATTGGTTTTTATATATTCTTCCACCATAGCTAGTGACCAGTCTGCAAGCGGATTGATTTTAATCATGGTATTATGGTTTTCATCTTCAGCAACTTTTTTAACGTCGACGCGGGTTAATCCTTGGTCTCGGCGAAGGCCAGTAATCCATGCATCCAATCTAGAAAGTGCTCGGTTTAGAGGGTCTATTTTGCGAATAGTGCAGCATTCCTTTCTGTTTTCGATGCTTTCTCGAAAAGAGAAGAAACCTTTGCTCTTCTGGAGAATTTCGATGCCAGTTTTATCTGGAAAATAAGCTGTTATAGTAATTCCATATTTGGATCGCGCGCGTTCCATAACTTCGTAAGTTTCTTCATGTAAACGCCCTGTATCAAGAGTGAATATTGTTACTTCGCCCTCTAGCTTTGATAATAAATCAATCAGGATCATATCCTCCATGCCAAAGCTAGAAGCGAGCCCCGCTTTTTTACCATATGTGCTGATGGTCCATTGCAAAATTTCCTGAGCCGACTTTGATTCAAAGTTATTTAAATTCATTACTCATTTTTACTACATTTATAAGTAAAAGGAAATCATGATAATGTTATAGGAAGTAATAGTTTTATTAAAAAAACTGGCTAAGCTAGAGAGCACGGTTTATAGCGTCTTACTTATTTACGATATTAAAAAAAATAGGTGTATAAACTTATCAAGCTAATGCGTGTATTCTCTTATACTGAGTTTTAACACCGCGGTAGCTATTATTTTTTGTTAATTAGCGTGTCAAAATTTATTTAAATGAAATACTTATCAATAAAAGATATTTTTTTACTTCCGTCGTTGATGGTTGTTTGTTCTATTATGGTTTCCTCCAGTCAAGTTTACGCGAGTTCAACAGGACCGGCCCTTTTAGCCGATTTAGAAGATGCTTTAGTGTCACTTGCCGATAAGGTTCGCCCTTCAGTAGTTAGCCTTTCTCCTTATATTGCTCCTTCTCCATCGGTACGTCGTCAAGGAGATCATTCTGGAATGCCAGCTAGCGCAGGTTCTGGAGTTATTATTGACGGAAGAGGTATCATTGTTACTAACAATCATGTTGTTAGAGGATCGGGAAAAGTAAAGGTTACCTTGCTTGGTGGAGAGGAAAAAATTGGTACGGTTTTGGGAACGGATGAAGATACTGATATAGCCGTAGTTCAGATTGATTCTGAAAAACCTTTGTCGGTTGCTGTCCTTGGTGATTCTTCTAAACTTAAGGTCGGTCAATTAGTGTTAGCAGTGGGTAACCCATACGGGCTAAACGATACGTTAACCTTTGGAATCATCAGTGGATTAAATAGAGAGAATGTCAATCTTTCTCGCTATGAGGATTTTATTCAAACAGACGCATCGATTAACCCAGGGAATAGTGGCGGCCCACTATTAAATATTAAAGGTGATGTGATTGGGATTAATACCGCAATTATTAACTACGCACAGAGTATCGGGTTTGCTATCCCATCTAATGTTGTACGCAAGGTGGTAGATGAGTTACTTGCATTTGGAGAGGTTCGACGAGGTTGGCTTGGGGTTGGAGTTGAATTGGTGACCAATGAAATCGCCCGACAGGTAAAAGGAAAAGCAGGTAAAGGTGTTTGGGTTAACTCGGCTTTTGAAGGTGATCCTGCCTATAGAGCAGGGCTCCGTAAGGGTGATGTGATTTTAAAAATTGGAGGGACCGATGTTGACACACCAGGTAGGCTGATTAGATTGATAGCGGCTTTTTCGCCTGGGCAAATGGTGAATATCAGTATCCTTCGAGATGGAAAGAAGGAAACCTTTACTGTGAAGTTAGATGATAAAAAAATCAAACCGAAAAAAATAGTCAAAAATTTACAGTTGGATAGTAAATGATTTCTTTAAGGATATCGAAGTAGAAGAGGTGAAAAATGGCAATGGAGTTTCTGTTTCGATGGTTGACTCTGGTTCTTCTGCAGAAAAAAATGGGTTAGAGGTGAGGAGGTTTATTAAGTCGATGAATGGCAGACTTGTCTCAGGCATTATTGAATTTAAAGGTGTTTTGGATTTTTTTTTGGTGAAAGTGAAATGCATTTGTTGATTCTTAGGGGTGAAAAAAAAAATCATATAGCATTAGTTAAAAAACATGTAAGTTGGTACTTGTGCAGGCAGCTAAAATAATGTTAGATTCACCAGTCAAAATCGACTTAGGTTTTTTGATAAGTTTGAGTACGTTATTGTTACTTTTTATACAGAATTTTTTTGACCAATATTTAATGGAGGAACAACATGTTACGTTGCGTCGCTAAAGATTTGAAGTTGTGGTATTCGCTTGTGATTCTAAGTTTAGTTCTTAGTTTTGGGCTAGTAACGAGCGCCGCTGCTGCATCTGATCACCAGGACAAGAAAGCGCATGATCGTCCAGCCTGGTTAAATAAGCTTGAAACCCAAATTGATTATGAAGATATGATGAGCGGCATGGAAGGTCGCCAGGACCGCTTAGATCAAACATTCATGAAATTGATGGGGCGACTGCAAGATAAAATCAAAGAACATGCATCTCCGGCATCATCGGGTGGTGGTTTTCACGACTCCTGGTCAGCACATCAATTACAACAAAGTTACTTACTTGGACCAACTGAAGCGGCAGCTAAAGTTTTTAGAGGTGCCCATTGCCCAAGTAACGCCCCTGTTAAAAAATATAATGTTAATGCCGTTAATGTTGAAATAACATTGAATCAATGGGGCGACTACTATCCTGGATATACCTATGTACTAAAAGAAGATATTCCAAAACTCAGAGCAGAGGAAAAGAAAAATGAAGTTGCTCGAGAGGATGAGTTGGACCCAGGTGCTGTGTCTAATGGGTTACAGGGAGATGTCATTCAACCGTTAGTTATTCGAGCCAATCAAGGAGATTGTGTTCGGGTTGTTTTTACCAATGAGTTAGAAGACGAGGATGCAGGTTTTCAGATTAATGGATCGGCGATGATAATTAGTTCCTCAGGATTACCTGCAACAGCAGCTTCTGCCGGCGGTATAACAGTAGCTGGTGAGTCGCAAACATTCGAGTGGATGATCCCAATCGATGAGCAGGAAGGAAGTCATATGATTCAGAGTCATGCTGGTCGAGATCCTTCCTCGCTTGGATTAACTGGTGTATTTATTGTTGAGCCGAAAGGTTCAAAGTATCTTGATCCCTGGGACTCAAAGCCGATGAGAAGTGGCTGGGAAGCCATGATTGTCAATGAAGATGAAAGAGATTTTCGAGAATTTACAATCATATATCATGAGGTTGGAGATGAGTCATTTCGTCCGCTAAACCGTTTTGGTGAAATGATTCCTCAGCGTGACCCGCAGACTGATGCTTATCGGCCATCAGCGCGTGCTATAAATTTTCGCTCAGAGCCATTTGGGATTAATAATTTAGCACAGCAGGAAAAAAGGTTTCATTTCGAAGACGAGTCTTTAGCTTATAGCTCTTACACATTTGGTGATGCACCAACGACGATTCCACGTTCTTACCTCGGGGATCCAGCTAAATTTCGACTTGTGCATGGTGGCGGGGAAGTGTTTCACTCGCATCATCCTCATGGTGGCACAATTCGTTGGACACGAGCTCCACAAAGTATAGGTAATTTAACGAATCTGACTCAAGCTGCATATGATGGTCCTGTCAAGTACCCAGTGGTTCGCACCACATCGGATAGAGTTGATGTAGCAGTAATCGGACCTTCTGAAACAATAGATTTAGAAACTGAGTGTGGGTCTGGATTATGCCAGCGTTTGGCGGGAGACTTTTTGTTCCATTGTCATGTGGCACATCACTATGTTGCAGGTATGTGGGGTTACTGGAGAGTATACAATACTCTGCAATATGGAAACTATCCTTTTGGTAGTACCGATATCATGCGTCCCTTGGCGGAACTTCCAGATCGAACAGGCAGAATACCCAAGGGAGTTAGTTCCGACAAAATTGCTGGGAAAACTATGGATTGGTTCGGAACCAAATTTAATATCGTTAAGACGGGAAAGAGTGATTGGACTAAAGAAGATAGAGTTGTAAATATTAAAGACTGGGTCAAGTACATGTTACCGCCTCAGGGGCGCCCAGGACATACTGACGACGAAAAGGGTCAGATTTTAGCTTATGATGGATCAGTTTGGGACTATGACTGGAAAGGCACACAGGTTTTATCCGAGAGAGAGTCAACCGATAAAAACCCGAAATTTATGGCGCCACATCCAGGGAAGAGGCACCCAATCCAATTCAGCCCTCTGACTGGTAAGTTGGCGTGGCCTCATCACACACCTCACTTTGGGAAGCGGGTTCCTTTTGCGCGTAACCATGGTGGTGCTCCTTGGCTGGAGCCGTTCCGTATGCATACCGATCCAGGGGTTATTACTAAGACAGAATCTGGTAGCTCTCGAAGTGGTCCAGATATGGAAAATACAGGTGGTGCCAAACCTGGTGAGCAGGGACGTTGGAGTCTATGTCCAGCAGGTGCAGGTAGAAAACAGTACAATCTGCATTTCATCAATACACCGATTCAGCTTTCAGATGCGGTTGGAACGACTCCACCCGTTATCGATAAGTATGGTCTTATTTATGTAATCGATGAAGAAATGGCTGAGAAGAAAGCTGATCCAGTGAAAGCCGTTCCTCTAGTCATTCGTGCTAATGTTTATGACTGTGTTGATGTTTTGTTAACCAGTGAGTGGGATGATGATGATTTTACAAACTTTCAGATGTCGAAAGTTAATATTCATCCGCATTTTTTCCAGTTTGATAATCAAGCATCGGACGGGGTAATTACTGGGTTTTCTTATGATCAATCAATGCGGTCTTATAAGCAATTTGATAAGAAAATGAAGGATGGGCACCATGTAGGAATGCCTGTTCCGATGAATGCTAAATTGTTGAAGGATACAAAGGCTGGTGATACATCGGTGGAAATTGAGATGGCCCATGATGCGACACCTTATCATGTTGGTGCGGATATCATTGTAGGTATTGAAGTGCCTAATGGGAAAGACGCTCGGTGGATTACGTCGATAGATCCTGATCCAAATAAGGGATTTGCAAAAGATTTTAAGTATAAGATTACTTTTTCTGAAGCAATGACTCACAACCATAAGGCAGGACAATATGTTAGTACTGAATATGTCCGTTACCGTTGGTGGGTTGACGTTGATTTGGGGCTTGTCTTCTGGCATGACCACGCTTTTGGTGCAACTACATGGCCACATGGTGGTATTGGTTCCACAATTGTTGAGCCATGGGGGTCAACTTACCACGATCCACAGACAGGTGAATTGATTCGAAGTGGTGCTGTGGCTGATATTCATGGTACCGAACCGGTTGCATATAATAGAACTGGTAGTTTTCGGGAACTGGTCGCACAGGTAAGTGATACTGTTCCTCATACTGCACAGTTGGTTACAGCGGGTAACCCTCCGGGGCTTACTCGTGAAAATGCTATAGCAGCGGGACAGTCAATTTCCTTCCAAATGCCAAAAACTATGCAGGACGTTGCCTTCCCTCATCTGAATGGTGGAACGCACACTACAGGAGGAGCTTTTAACTTTCGAAGTGCATCACTTACTGCGCGGCTGCAGTCTAATCCCGATGCATCTAACGTGTTTAGTAGCAAGGTACACGGAGATCCGGCAACACCTATGTTACGTGCTTATATAGGTGACTCTATTCTGTTCCGTCTCCTTTCAGGAATGCAGAATGAGACTCATACATTTGTTGTTTCTGGTCATGGTTATAGACCTGAGCGTTATGATGGGAACTCTAGGGTAACTAATACTATCCATATTGGAATCGCGGAACGGTATGACCTTGCGACTACTGCAGGAGGATATCAAGAGATGGCTGGCGATTATCTTTATTACAATGGTCGCACGTCGAAACTGTCTGAAGGTAGTTGGGGGATTATCCGAGTTCACGATGAATTGCAGAAAGATCTCAAGGCACTTCCCAACAACAAGAAGCCTAGAACATCCTCTAAACAAATTTGTCCAAAGGGTGCTCCGGTGAAAAATTTTAATGTGGTGGCGATTGATACCGCTTTGAAATTTAATCCCAATGCAGAGGATGAGATAGAGGTTGATTTTGAGAGGAAGCTTATTCTGGCGAATGCAAGTGCCAAGATCTTCGCACTTGAAGGAGAAATGGCGAAGGCGGCGGTAGATGGTAAACGCCCTCATCCGTTGACTTTACGTGCCAATATTGGTGAGTGTATCAAGGTTAAGTTGACCAATCGCTTGAAGAAGGGCAATGCCTCTATTCATGCCAATAACATCGCATTTGATCCATTAGATTCGCAGGGAATTAATGTAGGTAATAACCCTGGGGATCAGACGGTCAAACCTGGCAAGTCTAAGGTTTACACCTTCTTTGCACACCATGATTTCAACATCAACGGGGCTCTACTTTGGAACTTTGGAGATGTTAGAGATATTCGAGATGGTATGTACGGTGGAATAATTATTGGCCCTAAGGGTTCGGTGTATCGTGATCCTGAAACAGGAAAAGATATCACCATGGGTAACTCCTGGAAAGCTGATGTTATCATTGATAAGTCTTACCCAGAGAACCGTGATCTTGAAAACTACCGTGACTTTGCGTTATATTTTCAAGATGAAGATAATATCCTGGGAACTTCATTCATGCCTTACCTGCAAAATGTTGCGGGTTTGACTGGGGTTAATTATAGGCTTGAGCCTTGGACTTATCGTGAAGACGAGGGTTGTGAGCTAGGTAACATGTTTACCGCTTGTGTTGTAGCAGATCAAGATCCTGCAACTCCAGTTTTAAAGGCTCATGCGGGAGATCGAGTCATGATTAATATTTTTGGAGCTCATAATGAGCAGAACCAGATGTTTAATCTTGATGGTCACCAGTGGCGTCGGCATCTTAATCAAGTGGGTTCGGATATGATTGATGTTGAGCAATTTGGTGGAGGTGAATATATTCAGGCATTTATCAATGCCGGCGGCACCTACAGTAACCCAGGTACTTATCTGTGGCTGAATGCAAGAACACCTTATCAGCAGGCAGGCCAATGGGGTTACTTTAAAGTGTTACCTGCAGGTGAACGTTCGATTCTTCCACTGGGTGGCGTGACTCCAAAAACTGGGAAGACAGCTTCTACGGGAGCGGGTGATGACGTGTTATCAATGAAATAAGTTAATCTTTGATAGCTTTTACATTTAAATTTTCAGGGGAACTCTTTGGGGTTCCCCTGTTTTTAGTTTTTATTGAAATTATGTTAGACTTCTCAGTATTATGCTTTACATTAGTTGTTTTTGAGTAAAATTGTTTCATTTTGTTATTTTAATTAAATATTGATTCCATTGTTAAACTTTAGGAGGAAACTGGGAGATGAAAAAAGTTTTATTAGCAATATTAGTTTTATTAGTATCAATTTCTTTGGCGGGTACAAGTTTTGCGGCTAAAAAGAAAGGTTATGTAGCAGGAACTGCAGGCGCTGGTTCAATAACCGGTGTTGTTTCTCTTAAAGGTGCTGCACCCGCTCCAATTATGGAAGATCTCAATAAAGGCAAAAATGTTGATTTCTGTAAAACACATCCTGATACTAAAGAAGGCGGTATCCGACCACGTGTTAAGGTAGTAGCGACCGGTGGAAAATTAACAGATACAGTAGTATTTATTGAAGCAATTGATGGTGGTAAACCATGGGGAGATTTTGGTAAGGCTGCGTATGATTTTAAGATGTGTGATATTGTTCAAAAAGTGCTTGCCGTTCGAAAGCCTACTAAAGCTGAAAAAAAGACGGGTGGTATTTTAACGGTTACCAATCAAGACGCAGATATTTTGCATAATCCTCATGGTTATTCAGTATCTGGCGCTAGCCGAAAGACTCTTTTTAATAAGCCTTTGCCGAGTCAAGGTGATATTGCAGAAGTAACTAAAAATATTGCGCGTTTGAAACAAAAAAAGGATAAGCATTTTTTCCTACAGTGTGATCAGCATAATTTCATGGAAGCGGATGCTCGTTTTGTTTGGAATCCTTATTATGCAATCACTGGAGGCGATGGAGCTTTTAAGATTGAAGGTATTCCTGCTGGAAAATATAAGTTAACTGCTTGGCATCCCTATGTTGGTGAGACCACTCAGGAAGTGACTGTTGGGGCCGGTGCAGTTAAAGCTGATTTTACACTTGCTGCTGCTAAGTAAATACTACTATTAGTATTTAGTTTTTATTAAAAGCAGTACCGGAACTTTTGTTCTGGTGCTGCTTTTTTGTTTTTTATAAAGACTAGTCTCAGCAAATCGAGGCACCCTTATTTTTATCTACTTCTTCAATCCATTGAGTCATACATTTGCTATTAAGAGGGTCTTGAGGGGTTAATATTAAATTTGAAAGGTCATAACCTTTGCTTTT
>CAJJDL010000228.1 GCA_905182935.1 uncultured Nitrospinaceae bacterium
ATCTACAGGTAATAGCGCCCTTACGTTAACTGCTAACGATATTACTTTGTCTGGATCGATCAGTAGCGGAACAGGTTTAACGACGATAGTTGTTTCCGATGGTGGCACGATTGGATTGGGAGGTACAACCGGGAATATGACTATATCGGGCGCTGAGCTAGGTAATATAACAGCG
Source organism: uncultured Nitrospinaceae bacterium (assembly GCA_905182935.1). Lineage (GTDB taxonomy): Bacteria > Nitrospinota > Nitrospinia > Nitrospinales > VA-1 > Nitromaritima. The sequence goes on from CAJJDL010000228.1 coordinate 176, forward strand.
GGTACTTTGAATATTGGTGATAGCTCGACAGGTAATATTACGGTTGATGGGATATCTGCAGCGAATAGTAATAATGCGACCACGGTTAACTTGACGACGGCAAGTGCATCGAGTGTTAGTTTTTCTAATAATGCATCAACTTTTCAGGCCTTAGGAGTTAATGCAGGAAACGGTATCAATCAAGGCGTAAATATAACTACTGGTAGTTCAGTAAGCTTAGATGCTGATTCAAATAATGATGGATCAGGTGACTTTAGCAACTCGGCAGGAACTTTTACAACAGGGGGTAATACGCTTTCTATTACAGCAAACGACTTTAGTCTTTCAGGAGCAATTAATACGGGATCTGGAACTGCTAAAATTTTTGTGTCTGATGCCGGCACTATAGGACTAGGTTCAACATCAGCAAATATGACAATTTCAGGCGCCGAATTAGGAAATATTACAGCGGGAACACTGACCATTGGCGATAGTACGGCAGGAGCTATGACAGTGAACGGGATCAGCTCATCAGATAGTACTAATATATCGACGGTTGATTTAAACTCGGCAAGTATCGCATTTTCTACTGGAGGCTCAACCTTTAAGGCTTTAACCGCAACCGCCAATACGGGAACTATTACAGGAGTGGTACCATTAACAGTCACTACAGGCAACTCGAATTTTACCACTAGTGGCGCAAATCAAGCTATTACATTAAGTGATACATTAAATGATTTTACAGGCGCCGTTAGTTTGAATACTACTGGCTCTTTAGCTGATGCGACTCTCACCACGAATAGTTCGATTATATTAGGTGCATCGTCAATTGGAGGAGACCAATCAGTGACAGTTGGCGGAACCAATAAAACTATAAATATTACTGGAGCTCAAAATGCGGGAGAAACAATTACTTTACAATCAAGCGGGGATTTGACATTAACAAGTTCCCTGACATCATCAAGTAGTTCTAATTCTGCAATTTCATTGACTTCCACTAGTGGCGGTATATTAGATGGAGATTCGGATGGATCGACAGACATCGAAGCGGTAAACGGTAGGTTAGTCGCAGTTTCCAATGGAGGTTTTGGTACGTCAGCTAATGCCATTGAAACGAAATTAAAATCTATCGATCTTATTAATAACACCGCAGGTGATATTAATATTTATGAGACAGATAGCTTAGAAATTAGCCAAGTAAATCAGACTGTAAATGGTAAAGACATAGCTATCTCTTATTATGGCAATCTGAGTGGGCAGGATCTAGCAATTAATCCCATAGGTTCGCTTGGCAAGAAAAACTATACTCAACGTCAACCATTAGCCATTGCTGTAGCAGATAGAATTATAGAGGGTATGGGAAAATCAATAAATGTTGTCTCGATCGAAAGCACGGTTCAACTGGCAAATACAGTTGAAGGTAATATTATTGAGATGACTCTTCAAAAGAGTAGCTCAGGCAAAAGAAACATAGGAAGCCTCAACTCTAATGGGTCAATGAGTTCTTATGTGACAGATATTTTTAGCAAATCTCCTCCTTTGGTCAAATTTTCAAAGGATGCAAAAGAAATTTATGCTGGGTCTTCTAAAACAAAAAAGTCCAGGAAAAAATTAATTAAAAAAGCCCAAGTAGCAAAATTAGAAACAGCTATCAAGCCAGGCAAGAAAACAAGCAAAAATTCACTTCAGACAAATAAAGCTTCAAAAGGAAAAAAATCTAAAAAAAGAATCGTTACAGGAAGACAATCAATTAAAAATCAAAGAAGAGGGTTAAGTAATCTGACCCCAACTTTAGCAACGCGGCCTACTGAGAGAGGTTTTGCTAGCTTGCGTTGAGTCGAATATAGTAGCGCCCATAATTTTTCTTTATCAAGCCATGAATTTTTGAGCAGACCATAATAGCAGTGAAGTTCAATTGCTGTAAGGTTGATTGTGGAATGCATTAATTTAAAACTTTGTTACAGTCCATTTAATCACTAATATGAGTAGTACTCGATTTTTTTTGATGATACATATTGCTTATAAATTCAGAGTCAATTAAGGGCATCAGGCCAAACTTAGTGCCACTTGCGATCTCTTTATTTAAAAGTTCATATGGATTAGAATTAAGTGGAACAGGTTCCAGTTCGAAATATTTTTGCAAAATTAGTCCTCTTCTTAAAATATTAAAAGAGCTTTCGTCAATGGAAAATAGTTCGCTTGTGTTTTCTAAAGCTTTTATAGGGTCTTCTCCATCTCCTATTCGTTGTTGAATTGCCAATTCAATCTTTTGTTTACGCTCTGTATGCTTTGCGTGCTCATAATCTGGTTTTGATAGAATCATCCAATCAAGATGTGCCCAATAGTTATTAATAAAATCATCAAAAAATACTGGTTGATCTTGGCTGAGGTGAATGTCGCGAGCTTTTTCTGGAGAATCTTTTAGTAATTCATTATATAGCTCAATAATATTGTGAACAGAATCATAAAGAGCCACTAGATGGTATGTGTTCATTCTTTCATGCGTTCGGAAGGAATCCATAGCTTGAATTAAGATAACCAGAAGATTGTGCATGTCTTCAATTTTAATAAAACCAGCTGTCCATGGAAATCTGGACTGATACCAGCCTGGAATATCTGATGGATATTCTTGTCTACTAGAATCATCTGGTGGCTTGTTCCCGTTATCTAAATAGTTAAGAATATCGTCCAACTCTTTGTATGCTAAATCAAGCCCTGCACGAACAATAGTGTAGGGGAATAGACATCTCTGGTAGTCCATATATTTTTTAATATCAATGTCTTGATCTTCAGCACTGTGAATGAAGTCTCGGTGAGAAATATCTTTAGCGAATATGAGCATTTTTTACTTAGTGAGGGGTTATTTTGTTTTAGGTTTTATCCTTAAAAAATTGTTGCGAAAAATTTTTAAGGATATTATTTCTTTCCTCTTCTCCCATATTAGAAACGGTTTTTCCTAGTTCCTTGATTTGTTCCGGGCTCATTTTAGACATGTATGACTGAGCCACCTCTTTTAGGTTTTCCATGTTGGGCATGTTTATATGGGGCTCTTTATTTTCTTTGCTTGGTACCTTCGCCTGTTGTTTTGGTTTGTCGCTAGCTCGAAATTCAATAAAATCACCCAGTATCGTTCCAATTATTTTATATTGAACTAGATTAGCAAGCACTTCCTTTAAAGCAATATCATGGTTTTTACAATTTTCATATATCGCCTTAAAAGGTAGTCGTACACTTTTTCTAGGAAAACCATTTTTTTCAATACAATATTTTATATTTTCTTCCACAGCAGTCATTTTATGCATTTGATATAAAATTAAAAAAAATGTTTATGAAAATGAGTTGAGATTTATTGTAGTATAATCTTACCCTAGTACTCAAAGAATTTAAATAGTCGCTTATTTTTAGAGCGATATTGGTGCCTATACTTTTCTAGGAATAGATGGCGTATGAGTAGTAAAATAAAAATTAAAAAAAAATCTCCCCTTTTAAAACAAGCTAAAAGCCTAATAAAAAGAAAAAAGAAGGAGTTAATTGGTGTGCGTTCGTCGAACCTGAGCTTGCGTGTGGCGTTATCCCAAATGAATGCTGTGGTAGGGGATTTTAAATATAATGTAGAACGGATAGAAAACTACATTATGGAGGCAACCAAATTTAAAGCAGACTTGGTTGTGTTCCCCGAACTTGTCTTAACTGGATACCCGCCAGAAGATTTATTGCTTAAAAATGATTTTATTGAAGCAAATAATAAAGCTCTGAAACATATTAGCTTGCGTGTAAAAAAGATGGTCGTTGTGATTGGCTATGTGGAAAAGGTAAAAATGAATTTGTATAATTCGGCAGCGATAATCTATGAGGGCCGTGTTATAGGAAATTATAGAAAAATGATTCTTCCGAACTATGGGGTTTTTGATGAAAAAAGATATTTTA
>CAJJDL010000229.1 GCA_905182935.1 uncultured Nitrospinaceae bacterium
TTTTTTTTATATTCATTAATTGATTCATACCTTTATAAGATTTCTTGCCACCGTCTTATCTAATGCCATACCTGCCTCAATCAGTATATCCACTAAGTTCTCGCTATAGACAATCACATAGCAACTATCCTAAAAAATCACCTCTTCACCCACCAGCTCGTTTGGCCCTCACGCCTTGCTTCTTCAAATAGTCCAGTATACGTTCAACATGGTCGCCTTGGATTTCGATAATGCCTTCTTTGACCGTACCACCCGAACCGCACATCACTTTGAATTTCTTGCTCATCAATACTAGAGTAGCAACATCCGTATGGAGTCCTTTAATCAATGTGACACCTTTACCTTTTCTGCCCTTGGTCTCACGGGAGACTCTTACGTTACCATCACCGGATGGTGATGACTGTTTGCGACAGGTGCATTGGTTAACGGAATTACCACAGCCGCGACAGATTCTACCTTGTTCGGTGGAGTAGACTACTCGATCTCTGGAGAGTTTCGCTTTCATCTCAGGCTTTCTTAACAAATTGCGACTTTAAAATCATTGCTTCGATACCCGTAATCTTGCTGTCGATAGTATGGTCGCCGTCCACAAAACAATTAGTTCTTTAATTATCTCTTCGGACCTATTTTGAACCTTTGGTGACTTGCGAGGACAGTTCTCAAGGGTACTCACTTAAGCGATTAACAAAAGATGTGGTTGCATTATAAGAAAAGGTCAAATAATGGGAAGATTAGAAAATCAGTAGCAAAGAGCGCCTTGCAAAAGAAAAATTAAATATAAGCTTTAGTTAAATAAAAGAACAAAAATACCTATGAATATTTTTACAATTAAACCACTTGATGATAATAACAAAACAATCATATCATAATGTTAACGAAGTACTTCTAAGAAGTGATTTCTGAAGAAGCATCAGTCCAAGAAATAATATAACCAATCGTAGTACAAATGTATTGTAAATTTTTCTTTAACTATTTCTAGCCAAATTATCATAAGTTATTTTTTAACAAAATTCACTAAACTCGATTAAACAAAAAAACTAGATGATTCTGTGAACTAATTAACTGCCCACTAAAATCGAAAAGATCATTTGTTATATTTGTAGATTTTTTCAATTAAATCATGTCGAACGGATTTGTATGTCTTTTGTAAGCATTTTTAGAAATGCGTTTATTTTCTTATGCCTTTTGTTTTTACTGTTGGGCTATACCATTTACCAATTGAACCTGTCTATAGAAAGGAAAGATACTGCTTTAAAACATCAGATGGACTTAAGGTTGCTCGGGGATCAGCTTGCTAAGGGTTCTGGCTATTTGACAGCAGAGGTTAGAAGCTACGTTCAATTTGGAAATAAACTTCATTATGATAATTTTTGGCGCGAAGTTAATTTAACTCGATCAAGAGATATAGTTATTCAAAGACTTAAAAACCTTAAGGTTTCGTCAGAAGAATTTAAATATATTGCGACCGCAAAAAAATATTCTGACAATTTAATTACCACTGAAAAGCAAGCAATGCGGGAGATGAAAGATGGTAATTTTAGGACGGCAAGAGAATTGGTTTTCGGTAAGTACTACGCAGAGCAAAAAAATCTGATTATCGGAAATATTCAAAAATTTCAACAGGTAATTAATAAAAGAGCTCTTGAGAAAACAAGAGAAGCTGAATCAAATGCTGAACTATTTATACGGATCACTAATGGTTTATTAATTTTATCAGGGCTATTAGTTTTATTTTTTTTCTATTTTATAGGTATCAAGCAACTTGTCGAGCCTATGAAGAGTCTAACCAATTTAATGTTAAAACTGTCTCAAGGTAGTTTAGATATTAATATTCCAAATTTTTCCCGAAACAATGAAATAGGTGAAATGGCATCAACCCTAGAGGTCTTTAAAGGTAATTTGGTTAAGCGGCATGACAACGAGAGGTTGCTAAGTATAGTTGAAAGCAACACAACCTCGGTAATATACATTAAGGACATCGAAGGTCGCTACCTTTTTACAAATAAACGTTGGCAAGAATTATTTATTCTAAAAAATGAAGATGTGCAAGGAAAGACCGATCTTGATTTATTCCCAAAAGAGTTCGCCGAAAAATTTATCCGAACTGACAGGGCCATAACGAAATCGGGAGTACCTTTTAAAGGAGAAGAATTTGCCCCACATGACGATGGCATGCATACATCCATTTCTACTAAGGTTCCTTTGCGAGACTCGAAGGGAGTAATTTATGGATTGTGTGGAATTTCAACCGATATTACAGAGACAAAACAAACACAAGAAACATTAAAGCTAAGCGAAAAGCGATTTAGAACAATATTTGAAGAGTCTCCTTTAGGAATTTCATTGATCGACTCTCTCACTGGCCACATTCAGGAAGTGAATCCTAGGTTTGCTGAAATTGCGGGAAGGAGCTTAGCTGAAATGGCAACCATTAATTGGATGAGCATTACACACCCTGATGATATAAAGAACAGTTTGGATAATATAGCAGCCTTAAATGCTGATAAGGTTAATGGTTTTAATATAAATAAGCGGTATATAAGGCCCGATAGTACCATTGCTTGGATTAGTTTGACAGTTGCCCGAGTCACTGTTGAGGATAAAAGTAAACCTATGCATTTAGCCATGATAGAAGACATCACCAAAAAAAAAGAAATTGAAAGCGAATTAAGAAACTACCAAGATCACCTTGAAGAAGAGATCAGTAGACGTACTTTAGAACTAAAGGATTCTCAAGATCTGCTAATCCATTCGGAAAAACTCTCAACTTTAGGCAGGTTTTCTGCTTCTCTAGCCCACGAATTTAATAATCCTCTTTTTGGTCTTATCAACCTTGTCGATCAATTGGGAGAAGAACTAAAAGAGGAAGAACGAAAAAAATTTTCAGACATAGCAACAAAAGAGTGTTGGCGTATGGCTGATATGATAAAGAACCTTCAAAGTTTCTACAAACCATCAGAAGGAATTTTTTGTCCCTCTAAAGTCGACGAAGTGATTGAAAGCGTTCTATTGATCATTAAAAAGTCTTGCGAAATTAAAGGAATACAAATCAATAAAATTTATAATACCGATATATTTAATTTCGAGGCGATTGAAGACCAGATAAAACAAGTTATACTCAATGTATTACAAAATTCCATAGATAGTATTTCAAAGGATGGAGGAAAGATTACACTAACCTTAGACCGAGCTAATTCAAATTTAAT
>CAJJDL010000230.1 GCA_905182935.1 uncultured Nitrospinaceae bacterium
TCGAGGCTTGCGGAAAAGGACTCTTCCCAACGCTAGCATTGCAACCATCATTAGCATTCCTGCAAAAGTCATATAGACGCTCATTGTGCCTTCAATACGAGTAAAATCACTACTTTGTACTTGATAAAAACCATATAAACTGGCAAGAACTGCTGCTGTAATAAGGAGTATTGATAGATAGTTTTTTAAGTGATTTTCTCGTACGCAGTTGACTACCCAGAAAAAAATTAAAATTTCTAAAAGTTTTCTCAATTCTTTATAGGCATAGCTGGTATCGTATGCATCAATAACAGCTATAATGCAAGCTAGGCTAAATAGTGCAAATGGAATGAGTAAAGGCCAACACTGTTTACGAAGATCGCCCGTAATATAAATACGAAAAAACCAAGCTATACCGCCAATTCCAGCTGCTATTTGGGTGACGCTGATGGAAAACATGCAGAACGCTGTAAATACAAACAAAGATGAAATGATTACTTTGTCGATAGTAGGTAGAAACTCTTCGAAATCAGAATCCATAGAGGGTTTTAATAAATTGTAAAAGAGATGTTATTAATAATAGAATTCTCTAGTTATGAATACAAATATAACTATAAGTATTCCTAGTCTTCAATGGTTATTATTACAAACAGCGTCTTCTTTTAAGATATTTAATTTGTTATTGTTATATTTACTTTGAGATTGATATTTGTTAATTAGATTTGCTAATTCGTAGCCAGTGGGTTCAAATTTCTCTAGAAAACCGAAATAAAATAATGAACTACTTTGTCGTAAAGTATTCTATAAACCTTTAGGAGCTGAATAACTTTGAGTAGATTAAAAAGTATGCTTTATAGCACTTTAATTGCACCCTATATAAGCTACAACAAAGAAAACTTTAATTCGGATTATTTTTCGAAATTAAAGTCATGCCCGGATGATAAAAAAGCATTCTACTATCGTGATTGTTTTTCTCCAAGCAATACTTTAGATGTGGGGTGTGGAATAGGAAACCTAGTTTGGGGGTTTTTAAACAGTGGAGTTATTGCAGAAGGTATTGATATTTCCAAAGATGCAATTAGTCAAAGTCCTGCAGAAGTCAAAACTCACCTTCGAATTGGTGACATCTTTAATTTAGATTATCCTGATAATAGCTTTGATTTGGTTAACTGCAGTGATATTTTGGAACATATCCCTAAAGAAAATTCCTGTGAAGCTATTCAAAGTCTGTATAGAGTTACTGACCAGTGGTTAATTTTAAATATTTGCCTTTGGACGGAAAAAAACGCTAGGCTTGACCCGACTCATATCAATCTACACTCTAAAAGATGGTGGACAAAGAAGATCAATCACTTAGGGTATTCAATTATAAATAATCCTGATGATTTTCCTTCTAAAAGAAATGCATTTATAATTAAAAAACGCGTTTAGCTTTATTTTAAAAATTTCTATGTGTATCCATTTTTCATCTTATATGGTGCCATATTTTCGGGTTTTGTTAGTCAATGTAGATTGATATATTAGCAATAGTTTAGGATGGTTTACTTGTTATAAAAATCATGTTTATTAAAGAAACTAGGTGGTATTTAAAAAAACCAAGAATTATAGTACCCTCTGATAAATCATGTTAATTTTTTGAGGAAATTTTTAATGAGTATTGTTTTTACCAAAATGAGCGGTAGTGGTAATGATTTTATTATTATCGATAATCGCGAGTCAATTATTAAAGATTCTGCTAAACGTGATTTTGTGAGTAAAATTTGCGTTCCTAAGCTATCTGTAGGAGCTGATGGTGTGATTTTTATTGAGGATTCAAAGAAGGTCGATTTTAAATGGGATTTTTATAATGATGATGGTAGTTCAGCGGAGATGTGTGGTAATGGTGGTCGTTGCGTTGCAAGATATGCTTATGAAAAAAATATTGCTTCAAAAAAAATGTCTTTTGAAACAATAGCTGGAATTGTATCTGCCGAGGTAAAAGAGAGTTATGTTCGTATCAAGCTTACTCCTCCTAAAAACTTTCAAACAAACCTCAATATAAAATTAAATGGGATAGAATTTAAAGTAGATAGTCTAGATACTGGAGTGCCACATGCCATAATTTATACTGAAGATATAGCCAATGAAGATGTTTTTGGTATTGGTCAAGGAATCAGAGAGCATTCCGCATATGCTCCGGCAGGAACAAATGTTGACTTTGTGCAAAGACAGGACGAGAACAAGCTTAAAATTAGAACGTACGAGCGGGGTGTTGAAGGTGAAACGCTCGCTTGTGGTACGGGTGTCGTCGCATCGGCTTTATTGGCTAGCCGTTTAGGTATTGTGAAACCACCTGTTCTGGTTGAGACTCAAGGTGGTGAAGTTTTAACTGTTGACTTTGAAATAACTGAGGGTGACGAAAGCTTTGGAGAAGTTTTTCTTGAAGGGTCAGCTAAGATTATTTTTGAAGGAACAATTGTTGAAATATAATAAATGTTATAAAAAGGTTAAATAATTTAATATTTAGATTAAAGAGCAGTTATGTAGAATACGTTTAAGAACTAATTATTGGAGAATTGCAGATGTTTGATGGAGTTTTTGTTGCGATCGTCACACCATTTAAGAATGGGAAGGTTGATGAAAAATCACTGCGAGATTTGATAGCCTATCAGATTGCTGGAGGAGTTGATGGGATTGTTCCCTGTGGCACTACAGGTGAGTCAGCTACATTGAATCATGAAGAACACGATCAAGTTATTGGTATCGCAGTTGATGCTTGTAAAGGGAAGGTTGCAGTCTTAGCGGGAACAGGATCCAATTCAACCCAAGAAGCTATCGAACTCAGCCATAATGCTGAGAGGGCAGGGGCTGATGGGTTGCTCCAGATAACACCTTATTACAATAAGCCGAGTCAGGAAGGTTTGTACCAACACTTTTCATCTATTGCTAGTAACACTAGTCTTCCAATAGTACTTTATAACGTTCCTAGCCGTACCGCAGTGAATATGTCTCCTGAGACTGTAATCCGTTTGGCGGAAATTAAAAACATTGTCGGTATCAAGGAGGCCTCCGGTTCGCTTCAAGCAATTAGCGAGATTATAGATATTTGCGGGAAAGATTTTATTGTTCTTTCAGGTGATGATCCTTTGCTATGGCCCATTCTTGCCATTGGTGGAAGAGGCGTGATTTCTGTGACGGCAAATATTCTTCCTGCCAAAGTTTCTGCAATGTGTAAAGCTGCTGCTGATGGAAATCTTGCGGTAGCACGTTCTTTGCATTATGAATTAAGAGATATCAATGACATTTTATTTATTGACACTAATCCTGTGCCAGTGAAGACAGCACTCTACCTTATGGGTAAAATAGAAAATGAATTTCGGGCACCCTTATGTGAACTATCTCGAAATCACCAAGAAAAAATTAAAGAAGTATTAGAAAGACACGAATTACTAGTTGGTAAGTAAAGTTAAAAATAACGCTAAAACGGAATATTTCCTGACTGTATTAGTAAAGGAGAGCAATTGATTAAAATAGTTGTAATAGGTGCAGGTGGTCGTATGGGTAAAACTATTGTCAAATGTGTTGACGACACCGAAGGAGTAATTGTTTCCGGTGGGACTGAGTATAGTGGACATCCCGCCATAGGAAATGATTTAGGAGACCTTGCGGGTATAGGGAACAAAGGAATTTCTGTTGTAGAAAATATTGAGAGCGCACTAGCAGATTGTGATGTGATTATTGATTTCACAACTCCAGATTCCAGTATTAAAACATTAAATGCAGCTTTACATTCAGAAAAATCTATTATCATAGGTACTACAGGATTTTCTACAGATCAAAAAGAAATTATCAGGAAAGCAGCAGAAAAAATTCGATGTGTGTTCGCACCAAACATGAGCATAGGTGTTAATGTTCTGTTTAAAGTTGTTGAGGATGTTTCGAAGATATTAGGTGATGCTTATGACATAGAAATTCTTGAAGCGCATCATAGGTTTAAGAAAGATTCTCCTAGTGGTACTGCGGTGCGCCTTTCAGAAATCATTGCCAGTTCTCTTGATCGCGATATAAATGAAGTTGGCGTTTATGGGCGAGAGGGAATAACAGAGCGTAAGTCTAAAGAAATTGGTATTCATACAGTACGTGCTGGAGATATTGTAGGGGAACATAGAGTACTATTCGGAGGTATGGGAGAAACCGTTGAGTTGCTTCATCGCGCACAAAGTCGTGAGACTTTTGCTAGAGGTTCGATACATGCTGCAAAATGGCTTATTAAACAGTTGCCTGGACTTTATGACATGCAAGATGTGCTCGATCTTCGCTAGAATAAAATGATTTTTTTAAATCACGAATGCTAACCATAATGCCTTGACATGAAAATTCTAGGCCAAAAATTAAATCGTCGGTTTTTCTTGAGTTTATTTTCGTTGTCATCAATCGCTGCACTATTCCCAACAAAAGTGTTTGGAATCTCTGACTATCGGCGTGATAAAAATATACCTAAAAATTATATCCAGAATCGAGATCGACCTGGTTTTTTCATACGTAGCGCTAATCCATTTACAGGAGTAGTGACAGATGAATGGAACCTATCGATTGGAGGAATGGTCGAAAATCCCATTGAATTAGCATATGAAGATCTTTTTGGTTTTAAAACTATATCCCAAGTGTCTCGACTAAAATGTGTCGAGTGTTGGTCGGCTAAAGCTAAATGGGAAGGGTTTCTTTTTCAAGAGTTAATCAACAAAGTTAAGCCACATTCTAAAGCAAAGTATGTATACTTTCAGTCGGCAGACTCCTATTACGAAAGCTATACTCTTGAAGAGTTGACTCGACCACGCGTCTTAATGGTATTGCGCATGAATGGGCAGCCATTAAGTAAGGATCATGGTTCACCTCTTCGGCTCATTGCGCCATTTAAATATGGGTATAAAAATATAAAGTACATCACTAGTATTGAGTTTTCTGATTCAAGGAAACGTAATTACTGGGCCAATCATGGTCCCTATTCGGTCGATGGCACTGTTCAACCAGGGATAGACCATCCTTTAGATTTTAAAAAAAAACCTTTAACTATAAACGGTGGAGAAGTCTTTCATCCTTTTGATAAACGACCGTCATGAGGCGTTTATTATTAGCAGTTTTAGCGCTAATATTTATTTGCCTTTCCTGCGAGAATAAAAAGGTAGAGCAAATAAAAGTGAATGTACCTAAAGGTATTACCGTTCCAGAAAAAATGGTTTATATCCCATCAGGAGATTTTATTATGGGTCATCGGAAGGAACCCGAAACTAAAAAAGGAGAGAGGGTAACCTTGGAAGCATTTTTTATTGATCGGTTTGAGGTTACACGCAAACAATATAATGTGTTTAACCCAGCTCATATGTTCAATCAAAAAAAAGCACATTTTCCTGTGTCGATGGTGACCTTTCAACAAGGACAAGATTATTGTCGATGGAAAAATAAGCGACTTCCAACTGAGGCCGAATGGGAAAAATCGGCTCGGGGAACTGATGGAAGAAAATGGCCGTGGAAAATATATTATGAACACCCTAATAATGGATTTTCTGGTTTTTTACCAGAGGTTGTAGACAAAAGAAATGAATGGATTAGTCCATATGGGGTTTATGGAATGGGGTACAATGTTTGGGAGTGGACCTCAGACTGGTATGATTCTGGAAAATCTTTAAAAATCGACCAAAAACGTTATAAAGTAATCCGTGGAGGACTTACGCAAACCCATACGACGATAAAGTTCACACCAACTTATTTTCGTAATAAGATGGATCCGAAGTTATATTTTAATTTTATAGGATTTCGATGTGCCTGCTCGGTGGATCGCTAATCGATAGAGAGATATCTACTTAGCAATAGAATTAAAATTTATTTGAGAAGTGATTTTTTGAATTACTGACCTATCCCTGTAAGTTATTCCACTTTTGAGTTATCGTTTTAGGTACTGGAGGCTGATAATTAAAAGAATTATGAGGTTTAAACTGGTTAATTTTTTCAGTTTTTGATTAAGACCTTACTCCCAATAAAGTTGTAATATTTTCTACCTTCAGGAACTCATATCTGAGCTTTCAAGTGGATGATTCCTTGTACCCATTACGGCCATGAAGTGAGGGTTTGGTTGCTGTTATGGTGGGTTACTTTACTGTCATGTCTCCTTTCATTATGAAGAAACTTGTGAATTAATATGGCTACGCATTAATCTATATTTATTCGCCATAGATTATGACCCTAATTAAAGCTTTAATTATATTCAAGTTCTAAGAAGGTATCTATAAGGACCTTTAGGGTGTTTAACCGGATCTTTAAATGGTGTAAACTGCCTCAGCCGGACCGGACTTTTAGAAAAACTATCCGCTCCATTTATAAAAATTTATATTTTTGTGTAAAAACTCTATGCTGGATCAAAATTTATTTATTAATGATTATGAAGAAACCAAACGGCGTTTATTACGCAAAAAAGTTTCGAGTGATCAGGTTGAACAAATTCGTAAGGCAATTCTTGATCGGAAAAATTTTGTTGGTGAGGTGGATGGACTTCGTGCCGAAATTAACGAAAAATCAAAACAAGTTGGCGTATTTTTTCAGCAAGGTAAAAAAGATGAAGCTGAGAATTTAAAATTATCTGTTCCTCAACTAAAAAAAGTACTCGATGCTAAGGAGCATGAGCTTAAAAAAATTGATGAAAAAAGGGTGCAATTATTATTGAGAGTTCCAAATCTTCCTGATGATGATTGCCCGGACGGTTTTTCTGAGGATTGTAACATTGTGCTCAGAACAGTAGGTTATGAAAAATCGGATTATGATGGAAAGGATTTTAAACCTCATTGGGAAATAGGCGAAGAACTGGGAATATTTGACGCTGAGCGTGCAGCAAAATTGAGCGGTGCGATGTTTGCTCTTTTAAGAGGTGATGGAGCCCGTCTACACCGTGCTCTTATTCAATTTGCTCTTTCTATAAATAGCGAGAAGAATGAAGAAATCCTGCCTCCTCATTTTGTTAGACCTGATATGATGATGGGAACCGGGACACTTCCCAAGTTTGAAGATGACGCCTATCGTTTTCGCGATGATGATTTGTGGGCTATTCCGACAGGGGAAGTTCCGTTGACGAACTTCCATGCTGGAGAAATTCTTTCTATTGAAGATCTTCCAAAGCGTTATATGGCATACACGCTTTGTTTTCGGCGTGAAGCAGGTTCTGCAGGTAAAGATACCAGGGGAATGCAGAGGCTCCACGAGTTTCATAAAGTCGAGCTTGTTCGTTTATGTACTCCGGAAATGGTAAAAGATGAATTTGAATTACTAGTAAATGATGCTGAACGCCCTTTGAAAATGTTAGGGCTTCCTTATCGTGTACTGGATCTTTGCGGTGGCGATATCACTTTTTCATCAACGCGAGTTCACGATCTCGAAGTTTACTCCCCAGGAACACAATCATGGTTAGAAGTTTCCTCTATTGGAACTTTTTCAGACTTTCAAACAAGGAGAGGTAATAGTCGTTTTCGGCGTAGTGATAAAGATAAGCCAGAATTTTTGCATTCTTTAAATGGCTCAGGCTTAGCTGCACCAAGAGTTTGGGCTGCTATCGTGGAACACGGGTATCAGCAAGATGGCTCTATAAAGATCCCCGATGTCTTAGTACCTTTTATGGGCGGTCAAACAGAAATTAAACGTAAATAGGTTCTATTTTTTTATAATTTATGGAGTTTGAAATTGAAAAATAAAAAAGAGGTAGGTAAGGCTCTGGGTCGAATCCCCAGTGGACTTTTTATAGTAACGGCAAATTTTCAAGATAAAGAAGATGCCGTTCTTGCTAGTTGGGTTAATCAATGTTCTTTTGATCCGCCAGAAATAACTGTTTCACTAGGACAAATGCGTAATGCTAGATTATTAATAGAGTCTTCTCAGGCTTTTATAGTAAATGTCCTTGGTAAAGAATCTAATGACCTTATGAAGCATTTTTTTAAATCTCATGAAGGCTCTATATTCGATGGACTAAAAACACGCAAAGGAATTGAAGGAATAAAAATATTAACAGATGCAGTATCTTACCTTGAGTGTAGATTATCGGATGCAGTTATTTCCGGAGACCATGTGGTTTATTTTGGAGAAGTTGTAGGGGGTAAGGTATTAAAAGGCGGTGAGCCAAGTTTTCACGTGCGTGACAATGGATTTAACTACTGAGTTAGGCCTATCATTTTTGCTATATCGTAATTAGTTAATATCCAATAGATCAAGGTTACAAGAAATGTGGTGATACTTAGGCCAAGCGCAATTAGTTTAAAAAGTCGTTTTTTATCTTCATAATAATATTGTTTTACATCCTCAGTGAAACTTTCTACGACTCCTTCATTAGGGTTTTTCTTCCACGTTCGATCAATTGCATCCCGGCCATAAATCACCCCGAAGATGACAGCTATGATTAATATTTCAATAGCGCCTATCATTTTTTGTTTATTCTTTCTCGATTATACGGCTCAATATTTATTCAATAACGGGCATATGTTTCTAGCCGTTTTGTTTGCTTAGGTATTAGGGTTAATTGTTTTAAACCTGTACTACTTTCACTACTTTTAACGCAACGAAAACCATAGTCATCCAATCTTGAACTGGAGTAACTGTTATTGCGGTAAGATGAATATATAAATCCTCTAAGGTCTCGCCATGAACCACCTCTTAAAACCTTATATTTTCCACCAATCTGGCCTTTCGGATTGATATGATTGGCTGGGTTGTCATAATACTCTCGATCGAACCAATCGTCTACCCATTCTTTAACGTTCCCTGCCATATGGTGAATACCATAAGTGCTTGCTCCCTCTTTAAAAGTATCTACGGGCACCATGACATGGTGTTTGACTTCTTTTGACCAAGTTTGGCGGTAGCGCGCAAGTTTGTTTGTTGGCAATTTGTTTCCCCATGGGTAAATTTTACCATTTTCTCCACGTGCAGCTTTTTCCCATTCTGCCTCCGTGGGCAAGCGTTTCCCCTTCGAGCGACAATATTCGTAGGCACCCTGCCATTTAATGTTATTTATTGGATGATTTTCGAACCCTTTTCTAGGGAGATACTTGCCATTAAAAAAAAGTGTTCCAAACTTATTATCAAGGTAATATCCATTAACATTATTTACCTCATTTAAAAATAAAGCAAAACTACTTGCCGAGACTTCATATCGATCTATATAGTAGGGGTCTAAATATGTTTTATGTTCAGGAGATTCATCTTGGCCGTGATCATTGGAGCCCATTATAAAAAAACCACCAGGAATGAGAACCATATTTTTGGGAATAACTTTAGATAAGGGTGTTTTTATTTTGTTATCAGAGGTTATTTTAGTAGCACTCGACGGCAAACCTTTTTTAATTAAGAATCTTGCCTCGTTCGCCAGTTTACTGTTAGGAGCAAGTGCTATAAATCGGTTTAAATGGTGTAGGGCCATTACATTTTTACCCACTTCTGCATAAACCCAACCTGTAAAAAAAGATGATTCTATGCGCTTTGGGAAAAGTCGTGTGGTTTCTTTTAAGTCATCTAGTATTGCCTTTGTAATATCTTTCGATTTTTTTTCTAAAGCATTGCGGTAAAAATTTTTAGCAGACGCATGGTCCCCATTTAACCAAGAATATAGACCAAGGTTCATGTCAGCTAGCAAAGTAATTTTAGATGATGGGGCCCCTAGTTTTAAGCCACGCTTTGTCCAGGCTGTCGCCATTTGAAACTCCCCCTTCCTATAATGAACCCATCCTAATTGTATATATGAGGGAAGGTGTTTCGAGTTTTGTCCCAATATATTTCTATATTCTGTTATTGAACGATCTAAGTTTCCCATCTTATAGAATAACTCGGCTAGTGCTTCGAGTGCTTCGATATTATTTGGATGGCGAGATTTTATTGGTTCTAGTGATTCTATAGCTAATTTAAACTTCTTAAGTTTCGTATAGACTTGGCCTATCGAAATATGGGCACTTGTATCATTAGTATCAATTTTGATTATTCGTTTAAGGTGTAGAAGTGCACTAATGTATTTTTCTGTTTTAAGGTATATATCAATTAGTTGGCGATGGGCTCGAGTGAAGGCAGGTTGTATCTGGACTACTTGCAAAAATACCTCAATTGCACGGTCTGTATCGGAAATATCTATATAGGTTTGCCCCAAATTGAATAAAGTTGACGTATTATTAGGGTCTGATTTTAAAGCTTTTTGATAGTGGTAGATAGCCGAGTTGTGTTGTTTTGTTTCGCCATAAATATTTGCTAAATTATTATGAGCTTCAATTGATAATGGGTTGATTTCGGTAGATGGCTTCAAATAAAAAATAGATTTTTTTGGACGAGAATTTTTATAATATACCATTCCAATATTTGAAAGGTATGCTCCTAAGGATTGCTTTTTATTTAAACTTTGAGTAAAAAAGGGTGTTTTTTTTTCAAACTTAAGGCCAAATCTATTTTCATAAAAGGAGTCAGGATATGATGCTCCAGACTCTGTGGTTTCTATGTTAATTCTTGTTCTACCTGACTCATAACGAACAAAAAAATGATTGGGGAGGCCAACTCCATATATTGGAAGGTTTAATTTATCGGCAATGATTAGATACAGGAGAGAAAGGTTCATGCAGTAACCATTTTTGGTCTTTAGCATCCCATGTAAAAATAATTCGTTCTTATTTGTCGGTATCCCGAATTTATCAACTTTATCCGTGTAGCGGTAACCTTTTTCCTCGTGAATGACCTGCCTTAGTATATTTACAGTTTCTTGGGCGGAACTTTCTGCGGTTAATTTATTTTTTACGGACTCTATAAGGTCATTGATTTCATTTTTTAATGCTATTTCGTTTAAGGATGGGTCCCAGTCTTTAGATATTAAAATTAATGCTTCGGTCA
>CAJJDL010000231.1 GCA_905182935.1 uncultured Nitrospinaceae bacterium
ATATTTCATAAGAAGAGGTAAGCAACCAGTAAAAGATAATTGGTTTGGCAAAGCGTTTTTGGTCATTATATGTTGGTGTAATGTAATCGTCTGATTCGATCATGCTACGAGAGCTTGTTACGTAAAAATTTTCATCCGCATGATATGGAGGTACTTCACTCAGGTTGTAGGTGAATGCAAAAAAACATAACAACATAAAAGAGGTTAGTTGAAGAAGCTCTATGGTTGTATATTTGTGTGGGGTGGTTATTTTTTGCATAAGTTAGGATGTTAAATGCAATGTTTAATGTAGGATTACTCGGTAGTTAAAAAAAAATCAGTATACACTTGAATCAAATTTCAAAGTGTAAAAAATACGACACGGAATTATTTTTTTATTAATTTTAGGTAGTTGTATTATTATAGTCTATAGAAAAAACTAAGAATAAAACTTTGAACTTTTGCTTAGGCTAGCAGTAACTATTTTTTTTAATTCTTAAAGTTAATATTCGTGAAAATCTCTGTCTTATGTTTTGATCTTTCAAGTAACGCTTTTGGCCGAGCATGGTTGTTGGCTCAAGCACTTTCTAAGTTTTATGATGTTGAGATTGTTGGTGCTTCTAGAAGGGGTGATATTTGGTCTCCGATGGAACAAATAAAAATTCCTGTGAAAAAGTTCACTTGGGAGCGTTATCCAGCATTTTTTAGTATTAAAAAAAATATTTTAGATGCGATTGATGGAGACGTTATTGTAGCTTCAAAGCTTATGCCTACTAGCTTTGGAATTGGGTTGAAAAAAAAATATTTGAGTGGTAAGCCTTTAATCGTCGATATCGATGACTGGGAATTAGGTTTTTTTTTACACTCTGGATTATTTGGAAGTATAGGAAGGTCTCTAAACTTCTCTAATCCAAATGGTTTACCATATGTATGGAGAATGGAGCACTTGGTTGGTTTTGCTGACGCAATTTCAGTTAGTAATCGGTTTTTACAAAAAAAATTTGGCGGTACTTTGTTGCCTCATTGTCGTGATACTTCTGTTTTAGATCCTGTTAAGTTTGATTCTAATAGGATGAAAAGAGAACTAGGTTTCCCTGGAAAAAAAATATTAATGTTTCTTGGTACACCAAGACCTCACAAGGGGATAGATGATCTATTAGATGCCTTTAAAGAAAATAAAGACCATGATGATTTAAGGCTGGTAATTATTGGGGTGGAAAATCAACGAGAATTTTTGAATAAAGTTGATCCGTCTATTAGGGACCGTGTTACGGTTTTATCAAAAACACCTTTTGATAAACTTCCTGAATATTTATCCGCAGCCGATATTGTAGTTATACCACAGCGACTAACCTCTGATTCTATAGGGCAGATACCTGCTCGGTTATTTGACGCAATGGCCATGGGTAAACCAATTGTTGCAACGCGAATATCAGACATTCCAGAAGTTTTGGGTGGTTGTGGATATTTGGTCGATCCAAATGAGCCTTTTCAGCTTTCAAGTGCTATCCAATATATTTTGAACCATCCTGACGAGGCACTCTTGAAAGGGTTTTCTGCGCGGGAAAGATGTAGACAGATGTATGATATGCATAATTTAGAATCGGGTCTGTGTAAGCTTGTTGAGCAAGTCACAGAAAAAGAATCTAAGAATAGTTGATTTTAAAGAAAAAATAAATATTCTCCTTTTTTAAGCGGCACTCCAACGGTACGCGGTGTATAACACAACTGTATATTCTCATTTTTAAATTGGTCTCCCTAAATTGCATCTACCTATTTTAGTAGAATGACCTTCGTACGATTTAGTTTATGACCGTCTTGTGTTGATGATGTATTATGTTGTGAAAAATAAAATTTATGAAAGCAGGTTCCGTTTAATTTTATTAAAAATTTGTAGCAAAAATAATTTTCGTCTGCGGCCGAGGCGTATGGAAACCTTTGAGGCAAATGAGATCAGGCGATTTATGAAGATATTGAATGTAGCCCCCTTAGGAGCATATGCGCAAAACAGCCTGTTATAAAGGAGGTGCAGAATGTAAGCGAGTAACCAAAGTGGATGATATGCTTAAAACTGCAGAACGGTTAAGGTTATAGCAATTGCTATGAGGTTGCAGACTTTATTGCGACTCTACAAGAATAATCAATTCTATGGAACAAAATTCCCCGAGATTCTTGACTAAAATACTTATCGGTTGCTTCTTGTGAACCTTTAAAGTGACCATAGTCATCAATTATAAGAACTCCTTGTGATGTGACTTTTGGGTAAAGGTGAATTAGTTCGTGATGTGTCGATTCATATAAGTCTGTATCCAAGCGTAACAAAGCAATTTTAGTTGGAAGCGTACGTGGGATGGTTTTTTCTACCATGCCTTTCACAAAGATTATGTTTTCACTGGGATAGCCTGTGGAGAGCATATTATTCTTTACCTCATCGAGAGAAACTGTCAAAATCTCTTTCTCTTTTTTCCACAGTAGAGAGTAGGGCGTTCCGTTGATGTCAATATCCTTGTCAGTGGGTTTAGGCATACCTTCGTAAGTATCATAGAGATATATTTTTCGATGTGTCTGGTTATTTTCGATTAGAGTTAACGCGGCTAACATCGCGCTTCCCCCCTTCCAAACACCACACTCTACAATGTCACCTGGAAGATTTCCTTTAGTAATATATTGAATTGCTTTGTAAAGGGCATAACATTTCTCCATAGACGTTAACGTATACTTTGATTGCCTTGTCCCAACTTTCCTATAAAGCTTTTGAAAACTTATGTCATTTTCAAGGTCGGGGCGGTGTAAATAGCGATCAGCATATTTTCTTAGGCGTCCTTTACAACGGCGTATATAACTTTGAAACAAAATAATCTCTCGGATTAGAGGTTGTCAGAACTATGGCGTGTAATAACCGTTTGCCTTGCAGAGGTGGCATATAGTTTCTAATTCATTGGGTTGGTCCAAAAGTTCTTTGCGTGCAGCAATGTATTTATCTCCGTTCCAAATATCCTTAAAATCTTTTTCAAATACATTGCCCATTGAGTATTTACTTTCAGTCACCACGCAACCACAGGGAAAAACATCGCCATTCCAATTGACAAATGTTTCCATCCAGGGGCGTTTACAAAAAGTAATAGGATTTTTACGTTCCTTTTTGGCAAGATCGTACGGATTGAAGTCAGGGTTTTCCGGAATCCATTGCGCATCCTTTTCAATGTTATCTTCAACTTTTCCAAGGATATCGTCCTTGAGGTTGGTGCGCATAATGCTGAAAGTTATCTCAACTCCGATTTCTTTTGCACGTTCTCTTGCCATATCCATCTGGTGTTCATTTTGTTTCATTACCAGATAATTCCAGACAATATTTAAGTTAGAATTGTGACGCTTTTTTGCTTCAATGAGACGCTTCATATTAGTGAAAACTTTTTCGATGTTGCCACCAACACGATATATTTCATAAACTTCTTGAGTCGCTCCATCAACGGATACGATTAGCTTGTCTAGTCCTGATGTCACAAGTCCTTCAACTTGGTCGTCGCTAAGGTTGCCAAGGTGCACGCTGGTTATTGTTCGAATTTTATGATTTTTTGCTGCGTGGCTAATCATGTCGACTAATGATTTATGTAGTAGTGGTTCACCCCAACTATACAGATTGATAGATTGCAGATATTTTCCCAAGCGGTCAATTACAGGTTTAAATTGTTCGAGTTTCATTGATCCACGTTCCACCGTTTTATCTTTTAGGCCGGTAGGGCATAAGGGACACTTTAGATCGCAATGGTTAGTCGGATCAAGATTAAGCATTTTAGGCATGGAAGCAAGCTTGGAAATGCCTAAACGATAGCTTAGTTTAATAAGAACTCTGTTAATACGGTGACTTAAATTAAACATGGGTAAATTTTTTTATCGAAATCACGAAAGTTATTTATGTCCATTCGACTTTGGATAACCTAACGTTTTATTAAATAATTTGCATGAGGCTAATAAGGAAACTAAAAAATATATATAAGGTACACCAATATGGGTATAAATCGGCTTAATGTCAATAAAGGAAATAGTGAAGATTGTTAAGTTGCCATTCTACTCCCTAAGTTCTTATTTTAAAATGATTAATGGTAACTTTTGTGGATAGTTTTAGTTGTGGGGAAGAGCACTTACTATAGATTAGCTTTGATCAGGAGAAAGCATTTTTAAAGCTTGGAGGTAGACTTCATTTGGAGAAAACTCTAAACATATACGGTTGTCACAAGTGGTTAATTCGCATTCTCTGCAATGAACGTCATTATAGAAAATAAAATGGTGATCTTTTTTTTCATCGTAAGGCCGAAATATTTCGCGGATTGCTTGACTGAATAAAACAATTGTAGGAATCCCTAATGCAGTTGCTATATGACTAGGTGATGAGTCATTATCGATAACGAGGTCACATTCGTTAACAATTGCCATCATTTGACGAACTGTAGTTTGATGAAAAATTACTAGATCAGGTATGTCATGTAATAAAATTTTAACTTTAGAATATTCTGAATCAACACAGATTACGATGGGTTGGATGCTTTCTTTTTGGTTTAAATTTTTTATTAGAGTATCGAATTTTTTAAGAGGCCATTCGCGGATTGAAACCGCAGCAGTCGGATGAATAAGAACGATTTTTTTTGAAAGGTCTAAGCCTTTGGCTATTAACGTTTTACGAGCCCATTCAGTTTCTTCGGCACTTAAAAAAATTTCTGTGTCAGTGTTTGTAGGTTTAAGTCCTATGCTCCTTAAACAATCTAAATCTCGTTCAATAGAAGAACGGTAGTAATCTGATTCTTTTGTTAAAATGTCGTAAAATTTATTACGTCCCCGATAGAAGCTATTGATCTTGTGTGTCGATTTTACTTTTGATAGAATTTTGGAGGCTAAACCTCCACTATGAGTGCTAACAACTAAATCAAAGTTAATAGAATTCAGAGTTTCGCATAGCTTTTTAATATCTGAAGAAGAAGAGTTTTTAGAAAGGTCGAAAAGACGGGCAACATGAGGGCTTTTTTCAAAGATGGGGATAGAATAGGACCATGTTAAAATTGAAATCGAAGTGTTAGGTAGATGTTGTTTTAAGTTGCGAATTAGAGGTGTGCATAAAACGTTATCGCCAATATCACGCAGCTTTATGATAAGAATATTTTTAAGCGTAGAGAGATTATCGCAGATGACCTTGCCACCTCTAGTATATAATTCGTAATACCGAAGGCATCCTAAAAGTTCTGCGTGAGCATCGCATACAGCAAATGCAATTCCTTCAAAACCTTCCTTAAAACCCTTTCTTAAGAAATAAGTTTTGATAAATATTTTAATAGAAGAAATAATACCAAATATAAAAATAAATTTCGGATTGGGATTTGGTTTTTTTTGTGCCAAACGAGAGGCTCTCTCCTCAGCTACTTTAATTACCGTTTGAGCGCAGTCAGAAAGTGTATCATCGGCGTATCGAATTAATTCACCTTCAAGTTCCGTATGCTTTTTCTTTAGTTGGCTAATAGAGTTTATTTTATGTGGAATATGAATTAGACAGGATGGCTCGGAGTCATGCCAGTCTAAGGGGTATTTTAAACGCTTGTTAAGAAATACCATTGTTTTTGGGAGTGAATATTTACAGTAGTCGTCTTCTGTAGTCTTTATTTTTTCAGCGATAGCATTTCTTAATTGTCCCGTTATAATTTCGTTCGAGCGAATGAGTAAGGCCCATTGAGAGTTGTTTTGACTCAAACCGGATTCCCAGCGAGTTTGAGTTGAGGAAGCTCGTTGGCTGCAGATTGATACATTAAATTCATTAACTATTTGTATTATAGTTTCTTCGCCTTCTGGTAATGTGATCATGACCTGAGGAACCCAACTAATTAGAGACTTTAAGCAGGCACGTAGTTTTTCTAACGATCCTTCAAAGGACACTATAGCGATTAGTTGGTTTTTAAAGATAGGTTCGTTCACGAAAATTGAATGTGATGAATAATTAAAGAGACTTCTGTGAGATTTGTTAAATAGGGTTTTCCCATTTAGCTTTATAGGTACTAAAATATAAGGGTTTTTACCTTATTTTTTTAATTATCTAAGTTTTGATAACTCTTGTTAGAAAATTTTTAGCATGCGACCTGTATGTCGACCAACGAACCTTTGTTTGAATGAAATTTAACTATAAAGTCCATCTAGTTTATAGGCTTTTGGTAAGTTTTTTTCAAGTTTAGTTAAATTGCCATGCTTAGGGAGATATTTTTTTTAAACAGTTTGTTTAGTTATCTATAAATATTGATATGATAAACTACATTTTCAATGCTCCTTCTTCGACGGACCGTAAAATAAACTATAGGTCAGT
The DNA here is from genome assembly GCA_905182935.1 of uncultured Nitrospinaceae bacterium. Classification (GTDB taxonomy): domain Bacteria; phylum Nitrospinota; class Nitrospinia; order Nitrospinales; family VA-1; genus Nitromaritima. The sequence continues at coordinate 6,320 of CAJJDL010000231.1, forward strand.
TACGGTTTTAACCATGGTCAATTAAGATGTCCACCATCACCGATTTTAACGAATCATTCCTGCCATTAGAAAAAATGAAGCAGCTCTTGCCAGAGGCTAAAAAATCTTACGCGCAGGCCAAGCCATTTCCACATATTTATTTTGATGATTTTTTTGATAAAGATGCCATGGAGAGAGTTCTTAAAGAATTTCCTAATGAAGGCGATATTGATTGGATCAAATATTATGATGGACATCAGAAAAAACTTGCTAACGAAAAAGAAGAAAATATTGGTCTGTTTAGCCGATATCTTTTATATTCGCTTAACTCGTCATTATTTTTAAAGTTTCTTGAAGAGTTGACGGGTATTTCTAACCTAATTGCCGATCCATCTTTAAGAGGAGGTGGGCTTCATAATATTTATCGAGGAGGAAAACTAGGGATTCATGCAGACTTTAATAAACATGAGCAGTATGGGCTTGATAGAAGATTGAATCTTCTGCTTTACCTCAATAAGGACTGGCAAGATAAATATGGAGGACACATTGAGCTATGGAGTAGAGATATGAAAAATTGTGTCCGGAGTTATCTTCCTGTATTTAACCGAGTAGTTATTTTTACGACGACTGATTCTTCATTTCACGGACACCCTGAACCTTTGAGTTGTCCTGAATATATGAGCCGAAAAAGCGTGGCTCTGTATTACTACACAAATGGACGGCCAGAGGAAGAAAAAGGCGGGTATCACTCCACTAGCTTTAAGTTACGTCCTGGCGAAGAAATAGAAAACAAGTTAACGCTTAAAATTATGAAATTTTTGCGTCGGTGGCCTAAATTTTTTGGCAAATGATATTAGCTAATTTTCTAGAATACTATTTCTCTACAATAGAGCCTCAATGAAAATTTCTTTTATGGTCAATCAGTACACTCGGATAAGTGGAGGCAACCGAGCACTCTTCGAATATGCTAATCGCCTAAAAGAAAAGGGACATGAAGTACGCTGGTTTGTTTTAGCTAAACATTATAAATGGTTTAGGCTAGATAAAAAAATTAGAGCATCTAGGACAGGAGTTAAAATTGTCCCGCCAGAAACGATCGACTGGATTGACAATACTATTCCTATCGAGGTGCTTCCAATTAATCACCCTAAGTATATTCCTGAGGCAGATGTTATTGTTGCGACTGCTTGGCAGACAGCAGATTTTGCTGCGAAGCTTTCTGTGAATAAGGGGGTGCTGTTTTATTTTATTTTGCATTATGAAAGTTTATGGACACGTTATAAAAGTAGAGCTTTAAAAACCTATGATTTATCCTGCAGAAAACTAGTTTGCTCAAATTGGATTAAAAATAATCTTGTTGAAAAGCATGGACAAAATGCTGATGTGCTTGTTATCCCCGTTGACCGAGATATCTTTTTCTGCAAAGAAAAAAAATGGAACTCTACTCGGCGTATTTGCTTGCTTCACCACGATTATGAATGGAAAGGATATGTGGAAGGCATTGAAGCGATAAAAAAAGTTAAGCAGCAAGGGCAAGAAGTCGAGTTAGTCGTGTTTGGAGAAAAATTAGAAGATCCACAGCCTTTATTCGATGCAGCTGGGTTTAGCTTTGAATACCATTACCGTCCAGCACGCGAACAATTAAGGAAAATCTACACTTCTTGCGATATTTTTCTATGTGCAAGTTGGTATGAAGGTCTTGGCTTGACTGCAATGGAGGCAATGGCTTGTCGCTGTTCGTTGGTAACAACTGATACAGGTGGATGTCTAGAATATGCTGTCAATGGGCAAACCGCATTGGTTTCACCACCTCGCGATATTGATAGTCTAAGTCAAAACCTTGTGCGTTTATTGGATGACGAAATACTATTAAAGACACTTTCTGAAAACGGTTGTCAAAAAATTGCAGAATTTGAGTGGGAGAAAAGCTGTGATCAATTAATATCTTTATTTAAAGAAGGGCAATCTTGAAATTGGCAAATAGTTTGTCTGTTTAAAGGAATAAAATTTTTAATAAATATTAAGCTAAAACTCCTAACTGCTATGCTGAGTCTTATTTTCTGGCTTTATTGGGTAGTAATTTGAGATAGTGAAAAACTATGATTGTTGTTACAGGTGGTGCAGGGTGTATAGGTAGTGCTATCGTTTGGGCATTGAACAAACGTGGCATAACCGAAATTATTTTAGTCGATGATGCTGGTCATCCAGAAAAAGAAAAAAATATTGCATCACTCCATTATTTTTCGCTGGAGAATAAAGACACATTTCTAAATTATATTAAGAAGTCAAGTATGCCTTGGAAAGTGGATGCAATTATTCATATGGGAGGGTGTTCTTCGACTATTGAAAGGGACGAAGATTTTTTAACGACTAATAACTTGAACTACACCCAATGTCTAGCAGAATATGCTTTAAATAAAGGTGCTCGATTTATTTATGCTTCCAGTGCTGCAACTTATGGCAGCGGAGAAAATGGTTTTTCCGATGAAGTTGATATTAAGTCATTAAGCCCTCTTAATCTTTACGCACATAGCAAACAAAAATTTGATTTGTGGGCGCAAGCACAAGGCGCTTTTAACCATATCGTTGGTTTGAAGTTTTTTAATGTTTTTGGCCCGAGTGAATACCATAAAAAAGAAATGCAAAGTATGGTGCGTAGAGGGTTTCTGCAGGTACTTGATAATGGGAAAATTCGTCTTTTTAAATCGCATAACCCGGAATATGCCGACGGTGATCAAGAGCGGGATTTTTTGTACGTCAAAGATGCGGTTCAGATGGTTCTTTTTTTTCTAGATAGTCCTAAAATAAATGGAATATTCAACGCTGGAACTGGTGTGGCTCGTACCTGGAATGAACTTACAGCCGCTGTGTTTAAAGCTATGGATAGAGAAATAGCAGTTGAATATATTGATATGCCCGTATCCATACGGGATCAGTTTCAGTATCGCACATGTGCAAAAATCGATAAAATCAGAAAAGTAGGCTACTCTCAAAAAATAACTACTCTTGAAGAAGCGACCACTGACTATATTCAAAACTATCTTCTGTCTAATAAACGTCTCGGCAATAAGTAATTATTTCTAACTGAACTATAGTGTATGTGTGAAATAAAATTAATCAAAAGAAAGGGTGGTCACAATCCTCTTTACCGACTTTACTCAGAAGATAACTGAATAAGAATAATGATTCCTTTAGTTCTAAAAAAATGGTTAGGTATTCCTCATTCGTGTAAAAACCCAAGATCAATTTTTATTGGATTAATCGGCGGAGTTGGTGATTTGATTGCAGCTGCACCTTCGGTTGCTGCCTTAAAAAAGAAATATCCGAATGCTAAAATTAATTTTGGCGTTGGAGACGGGATATTTTTTAATACTATTAAAAGTGATCCAAATATTGATCACTTTGAAACGCCATTTTTCTATAACGTCTGGAAAAAAAGAGCACGGAGAAAGGTTTATCGCGAAAAATATAGAAAACACGACTTAGTATTTCTTTTAGACAATGGGACTCAAGATTGGTGGCAACCTAAAAAGCACCTCCTAGATATATATGCTGAAAAGTGTGAAGTAAGACTAGAACAGCGTCGACCAATTATTTATCTGAATGATAGTGACTTTGAAGAAGCGCAAAATAAACTTAACGAATTGGGAATATCTAAAAATGATAAACTTTTAGTACTGTCTCCCGAAACACGATCAAAAAAGAAGATGAAAGAGTGGCCATATGATCGGTTCCTTTTGCTCATTAATAGAATTAAGAAAAATCATAACTTTAAAATAGTTACCATGGTCTCCCAAGATAATCCTTACGCTTATGATGGAACAATTCCTTTAAAAGGTTTTTCTTTAGGTCCATCAGCCGCAATGATTAAAGGGGCTACTTTTTATCTTGGATTGGATAATGGATTGACTCATATTGCTTCATGTTTCGATATTAAAATGATATCTATTCATATTGGTTATCCAGTAGAATGCGCTGGTCCTCTTTCTCCTTTTGCGAAAGTCGTCGCTCACAATCCTTTTGATCCTCCTGAATCAATATCAGTCGAAGAAGTTTACGAAACTTTTAGAAATGTAATTTAAACGACTTTTAATTTTATATTGGGCTAAATTTTATATGTCTGAAGTAGAGGAAGTTTTGTTGTTCGACTTGTTCTTAATGGCATGCTAACTTGTTTTTAAATATTTGAGACGGTTCACCTTATTTATCTCGAGTTCCTGCCTTGAAA
>CAJJDL010000232.1 GCA_905182935.1 uncultured Nitrospinaceae bacterium
TGTGCCGGCATTAGTATGGCTTGAACGACGTTTGATGGGGCGTTTTCAGGTTCGTCTTGGTCCGAATCGTGTAGGACCATTTGGATTAGGGCAACCTATTTCAGATTCGATAAAACTTTTGTTCAAAGAATCAATCATACAGAGTTCAGCTGATAAATTTCTTTTTCATCTCGCCCCCGCTATTGTTGTGTTTACCGCAATTGTTACCTTTGCGGTGATCCCATTTGGCGAGCCGATAACAGTATTTGGTCAGGAAATAGGGTTGTGGGTCGCCAATGTTGATATTGGATTGCTTTTTGTGTTTGCGATTTCGGGTATGGGTGTTTACGGAATGGTTCTTGCGGGGATTTCTTCAAATAATAAATATTCGTTGATGGGAGGGCTTCGCTCCACGGCGCAAATGATTAGTTATGAATTGACGCTGGGGTTAGCGGCTTTGAGTATCGTTGTTCTGACGGGATCGTTGAACCTCATTGATATGGTGAATAGTCAAAACTCTTACCCTAATATTTTGATTCAGCCGTTGGCTTTCTTATTATTTTTTATCGCAGGTGTTGCTGAAACAAACCGAGCACCATTTGACTTACCGGAAGCAGAGCAGGAACTGGTTGCAGGTTTCCATACTGAATACACCGGCATGAAGTTCGCTATGTTTTTTATGGGTGAGTACATTAATATGGTGACTATGAGCGCGCTAGTTACTCTCTTGTTTTTGGGGGGATGGAATGCTTATGGGATTCCAGTTTGGCCCATCATTGCATTTTCGGGTAAGGTGTTTTTTCTACTTTTTGTTTTTATCTGGCTACGGTCGCCTTTCCCGCGCATACGTTATGATAGATTGATGACTTTTGGTTGGAAAGTTCTCGTCCCGCTTTCTTTATTAAACCTTCTAATCACAAGCGTATTTATTGTTTTGTGAAAAATGGTAACTAATTATGATTGCACAAACTTTTGATGGAGTTAAAAATTTAATAATTGGTCTTGGGGTTACATTCAAGAATCTTTTTACTACACCAGTTACGATTTCCTATCCTGAAGTTAAGAGGATTATGCCGGAGCGTTATCGCGGTCGACACTTTTTAAACCGAGATGAAAATGGTTTGGAAAAATGTATCGGTTGTAGTCTTTGCTCTATCAACTGCCCAGTAGGATGCATTCATGTTGTTTCGGCTGAGAATGATCCGGAGCGGCCGGTTTCTCCAGGAGAGCGCTATGCAGAAATTTACGAAATCAACTTACTAAGGTGCATTTATTGCGGTTATTGTGAAGAAGCTTGCCCCGTCGATGCCGTCGTTTTACGTGAACATTATGAGTTGGCCGATTACGATAGAGATACATATATTGCCACTAAAGGTGATCTATTGGTTTATCCAGAGCCAAATAAATTTAAAGTAAACATCTTGGGAAATACGACGCGAATTTAGGTTGAAGTTAGATCATACAACGTCTCTTTGGAAGTGATTTACTTTCAAAAGTGATAAATTTTTTATTTGTAAAAGTTAGGGGGAGACTTTGCTCGAATTTGATTTATTCGAACTAACTAAAGCAACTGTGACTTTGCTGGTTGGATTCACAGCTGTGCTTGCTAGTCTTGGAGTTATTCTCTGTTCGTCACCAATTTACTGTGCCTTGTATTTAATTGGTCATATGATTTGTTTGGCTCTATTGTTTCTTCTTTATAACGCAGAATTTATTGCTGCAGTTCAAATTATAGTATATGCCGGGGCGGTAATGATTCTTTTTTTATTCATCATAGCTCTTCTTGGTGGGAAAAAAGAGGTGCAGGAGCCTTCATTAGAGCGCACTTTAGCAGTTCTTTTTGTAGCTACTATGCTTGGTGAGTTATTTTTATCTGCGACAGTAGGATCTACAAAACCAATTGAAGGGGGCTTCGATTTAGAAACAGTTGCTGAAGTTGGAGGGAGTGCAAAAGCAATTGGGCTTGAGCTATTTACACGTCATTTAGTTTCATTTGAACTTGCATCTGTTTTGTTGCTGGTCGCAGCAATTGGTATTATTTGCCTTTCAAAGTTTTCGTATGTTCCTGCCCGGAGGCGAATGAAATAATAATGGGACATCAATTTGTATTACTTATAAGCGCTTGTATTTTTTGCATTGGAGCGGTTGGGTTTCTTATTCGAAAAAACCCTCTGGTTATGTTTATGTCAGTAGAGTTAATGCTGAACTCTGTAAACTTTCTTTTGGTTGGGTATTCAAATTTTTTAAAATCTATGGATGGACAAATTTTTGCCCTAATGATAATGACAGTGGCTGCGGCTGAGGTAGTCGTTGGTCTAGCTATCATCCTTACAATTTTTAGAACCCGCCATGATATGGACGTAGATCATATTAATACTTTAAAAGGGTAAGATAATTGTTTTTATATTGTTGGCTTATATTAATTTCTCCTCTTACGGGGTTTATAGTTCTAAGTTGGATGGGGGATAGGGTATCTCGTCAACAAGCCGCCGCGATCGGTTGCGGCACGGTGGGTATTTCATTTTTAGTGACTTTGATAGCATTAACCGAACTATTACTCGGCGAGGAAAGTAGTAAAGGTGGAGTATCGACTCTCTACCATTGGGTGACAGCCGGTTCATTCACTTTAAATCTATCTATTCTAGTTGATCCCTTGTCTGTCTTTATGTTACTGATTGTAACAGGTGTTGGATTTGTGATTCATGTTTATTCTGTTGGTTATATGGAGAAAGATCCAGAGTTCAATCGATTTTTTTCTTATCTAAATTTCTTTATATTTTCAATGGCGCTATTAGTTCTAGCGGCTGATTTTTTCTTTCTTATTGTAGGCTGGGCAATGGTTGGGCTAGCTTCCTATTTGTTGATTGGATTTTGGAAAGAAAAAACCAGTGCAGTTCTTGCTGCTCGCAAAGCATTCGTTATGAATGTAATTGGCGATGTCGGCATGGTTATTGCCGCATTTATTATTTTTGAAAACCTGGGCACGTTAAACTTCTTAGATGTTTTCGCTGCTGCTAAGTCAACATTCCGCCCTAATGGTGACACCATTTTATTAATTACCCTGCTTCTTCTCGTGGGGGCGTTTGCAAAATCAGCACAAATGCCTCTTCATACATGGCTTGCTGACGCGATGGAAGGTCCCACCCCTGTTAGTGCATTGATACATGCCGCTACTATGGTTACTGCCGGAGTTTATCTGGTGGCGCGTTGCCATGTGCTTTTTGAACTTGCACCCTTTACTATGTACTTGATTGCCACGGTTGGTGTCATTACTGCAATCTTTGCGGGGTCTATGGCAATGGTTCAATATGATATAAAACGTGTAATCGCTTATTCAACTATGAGCCAATTAGGATTTATGTTTCTTGCCGTGGGTGTTGGTATGTATAGCATTGCCATGTTCCATTTAATGACTCACGCTTTTTTCAAGGCATTACTTTTTTTGAGCGCTGGAAGTGTGATTCACGGGTTGAATGATGAGCAAGATATTCGAAAGATGGGTGGGCTTCGCCATTCAATGCCTATCACTCACGTGACATTTTTAATCGGATCTTTGGCGCTAGCCGGGTTTCCTTTAACGAGTGGTTTTTTTAGTAAAGAGGCGATTATTATCAATTCTTATCATGCAGATATGGGTAATATCATATTTTGGGCTCTGGCAATACTAGGGGCAGTCATGACAGGATTTTATATTTTTAGAATTTATTTTTATGCCTTTGCTGGTCAACCAAGAACTGATGTGCACGCACACGAAAGTCCGCTTGTAATGATTGCTCCTCTATGCCTTTTGGCTTTCTTATCTTTGACTGCTGGATTTGGTGGCGGCATGGTGGACGACTTTCTTTTTAACTATTTTGGGACACATATGCCACATCCTGATGATCTTTTGTTTGAAACTATTGGGTTGTCGGCTGGTTTGATCGGTATTGTTGGAGCGGTGGTTTTTTATATGACGGGTAAAGACCGTCTTGAGTTTGCCAAACAGATGCTGGCACCGCTTCATGACCTGCTACTTAATAAGTATTATATCGATGAAATTTACGATTTTTTAATTGTAAAACCAGTTCGTGCGATAGGTATTTTTCTAGAAAAAAGAGCCGAAAATCTTGGCATTGATTTTTCTGTTGACCAAATTGGCGTTCAAGTTCGTGAAGTAAGCCGTCTTATAAGTTTTTGGCAGTCGGGTAGCGTTAGGTCGTATGCCTTGAGCATGATTGTTGGAGTAGTAACTATCCTTACGTTTGTTGTTTTTCAATGATTCGTTAAAGCAAAGTAATTATGTTAACACTCATTATTTTTATTCCGCTGCTAGCGGCATTGGTTCTTCTTCTTGTAAATAAAGATGACACGAGAACCATTCGCAATATTTCTGTCGGAGCCGCAGGGCTGACCTTTCTCTTATCACTCGCGTTACTTTTAAGGTTTGATTCAGCTCAACTAGGTATGCAATTTACAGAAAACCATGCATGGGTCCCCATGCTTCATATCAATTATCAGCTGGGTGTTGATGGTATCAGTCTGTGGTTAGTTGTTTTAACGGCTTTTATTTCTTTGATTGCGGTTTGTTTTTCCTTAGACCGAGATGTTGGGTTTCGTAATTTTATGGCGCTTCTATTAGCTCTTGAGGCGGGCACGCTTGGAGTATTTTTAGCATTAGATCTAATTTTATTTTATGTTTTCTGGGAATTAATGCTTGTTCCTACTTATTTTTTAATTGGAATATGGGGAGAAGGTCGCCGCATTTATGCCACGACAAAGTTTGTGTTGTATACCCTTGTTGGAAGTTTATTCATGTTACTTGGAATAATCTGGTTGAGTCTCATTCATTTTGAAGCGACGCACGAGCTTAGTTTTGATATACAGACCCTTGTTCAGATGAAGATCGATCCGAGCACACAAGTTTGGTTGTTTTTGTTCTTTTTATCTGCATTTGCCATCAAAATTCCAATATTCCCACTGCATAGCTGGTTGCCGCACGCTTATATTGCAAGTCCAATTCCAGTACTCATAATTTTAACGGGTGCCATGTCTAAGGCAGGGGCCTATGGTATCATTCGATTTTGTCTTCCTCTATTCCCGGATGCTGTTGAGAAATTTGGTTTGGTGATTGCATTTGGAGCAGCTGTAGGAATTATCTATGGTGCTTGGATTGCCATCGCACAACGTGACCTAAAAGCGCTTGTTGCTTACTCTAGTATTAGTCATCTTGGCTTTATTGTCTTAGGTATTTTTTCTTTTAACAGTGAAGGTATAGAAGGAAGTCTTTTACAAATGGTCAATCATGGAATTATTGCCTCAGCACTATTTATTATTGTAGGAATTCTTGAGAAGAAGATGGGGACTCGTAACTTAAATGACTTTCGTGGGTTGGGCAAGTCGATGCCATTGTTATATGGTATTTTCATGTTAATAACACTTGCCGCACTTGGGCTTCCAGGTTTAAGTGGATTTGTTGGTGAGTTTTTGATTCTTCTGGGGGTTTGGACGTCACTTTTATTGGCAGATCTTTCGGTGATTTATGTGTTAATGAGCGGAGTAGCTATCATTTTTGCCGCCA
>CAJJDL010000233.1 GCA_905182935.1 uncultured Nitrospinaceae bacterium
GTTTCAACGCCCATGGTTTATGGAGCAACTTCTCAAGTTTCCTATAGACCAGAGATGCCACTTGGGCTCGATGATGAAGCTTTTAAGGTACCCGCAGATAATCCTATAACAAAAGAAAAAGTTGAATTAGGTCGCTTGTTGTTTTTTGATAAGCGTCTTTCAGCAAACAATACAATTGCATGCGCAAGTTGCCATATCCCAGCATTGGCTTTTACTGATGGCCAACCAGTGTCTACGGGGATTAATAGTCAACAGGGAGGCAGAAGTGCTCCGACAGCTATAAATAGAGGTTTTAGCACAGCTCAGTTCTGGGATGGACGTGCTGCGACATTAGAAGATCAATCGATAGGGCCATTTGCCAATTTAATTGAGCATGGATTTGCCAGTCATGACGAACTAATTAAAAAAATCAATAGTATCAAGGGTTATAAAAAGCTATTTAGTGATGTTTATGGGAAAAAAAAATTAACTAAAGAAAATGTTGGTAGAGCTATTGCCGCTTTTCAGAGGACACTAATTTCCGGGAATAGTCCTTTTGACCGTTTCGACTATGATGGCGATCAAAAGGCTATTTCAGAATCTGCCAAGAGGGGTAAAAATCTTTTTTTTGATAAGGCACGTTGCAATCTCTGTCACATGGGGACTAATTTTTCTGATGAAAAGTTCCATAATATAGGAATCGGTTGGGATGATTCTGATACCTTAGATTTAGGTCGTTATCGAGTGAGTAAAAACGAAAAAGATTTAGGAGCATTCAAGACCCCTACTCTTAGAGAAATTACCAAGACGGCGCCATATATGCATGATGGTAGATTTGCCACACTTGAAGATGTTATTAAGCATTACAATAAGGGAGGCGTTAAAAATCCTTTTTTAGATAACCAGGTAATTCCGCTTAATCTTTCTGACTTGGAGATAAAAGATCTCCTATCAATGCTCCGAAGTTTGGAGGGCGAAGGTTGGCAACATGTGAAAGCTCCTACAGAGTTTCCACAATAAAAAAGTCTAAACTAATAATTCTGAGCTGGTTTTTATTCATTAAGATGGAGGTAGGTTTCGATATTAATTTAATACTGGATTTTAAACGCTATGCCACAAATTTTTAAACCTTTGTCTCATCCTTTGGCATTTTTTATTTTAGTGGTTTTTGCTTTGGTATATGTTGGAGATGCTTATTCAGGTCCTAGCGTTAGGCATGGATTGCGTCAATATAGACAACACGATATGCACCATGGAATGGGGCATGTTGGAAAGGGTAGTTGCCCGCAGGTTCGCTATACAGCAGATGCTCCAGATAAATTTTTAAAACTAACAAATCCTTTGGTTTTAAATTCAAAAAATCTAACAGCAGGAGAGTCTTTTTTCCATACGGATGCTCAACCAACGGCTTGTAAGGTTTGTCACGGGTCGGTGGGAAATGGAATGGGTATGATGGCTCCTGGCTTGAATCCTCCACCCCGAAACTTTACCTGCACAGAAACAATGGAAAATATTCCTGATGGTCAGATGTTCTGGATTATAAAAAATGGATCATCTGGGACTGGAATGGTTGCTTTTAAAAGCTTAAAAGACAAACATGTTTGGCAAATCATTCTTTACTTGCGTACACTTGCTAAGTGACTTTTACTTAAGGTGGCTGTGTGATTCAGAGTAGCCCTCTCGATTGGTTCCCAGTGTTATCTACATATTATTTATGTGTAAACTCCTGCTAGATTTAACTTGATGGTTTTTTGTTCTCTTTTTTTGATGCGACTTTAAACGAATCATATAGAGACCATGAGACATTTCCTCTTTGTATTAACAGTTTCTATTATTTGGTTTTCATTAACTAGACCTTTATCTGGTTTGCCAACGGGTAGCGCTCATTCCCCTCTTATTACCGATCGTTCTAAACACCTTGTTATTGCTTCAGGAATTTGCCCTCAGCCACGGAATACAAAACAAGCTCCATCAAAATATAAGCAAAAAATAAATCCTCTGCGTGCTACTACTCAAAATATTGAGAAAGGGAAGTTACTTTATCAAGTTGAAGCAAAACCTACCGCTTGTAAAATGTGCCACGGTATTAGAGGAAATGGAAATGGACTCTTGGCACGTGGATTGGAGCCAGCGCCGCGAAACTTTACCTGTAAAGAAACAATGGAGGCGATATCAGAAGGACAGTTGTTTTGGATTATAAAAAAAGGATCCAAGGGGACAGCGATGCCGTCGCATAAATTCACATTAAGCGATAGGGATATTTGGCAAATAATTTATTATTTAAAAAGCTTCTATCTGTGACGTTATTATTTTAAAACAACCAGCACTAGCGTATGGTTAGCTTTTTATACTTAGAACGTCGATTTTCTTCACGACCACCCAATTCTTCGCGTCGTTTTTCTTGATATTCTTCAAAGTTGCCCTCAAACCATCGAACTTTACTTTGGCCTTCGAATACTAGAAGGTGAGTGCAAATACGATTCAGAAAGAATCGGTCATGACTAATTACCAGAGCACACCCGCTAAAATTTAGAATACCACTTTCTAAATTGCGTAAAGTGGTGACGTCAAGATCGTTGGTAGGCTCGTCAAGGAGAAGCACATTACCTCCTCGTCGAAGCAGCTTAGCTAAATGAACTCGATTGCGTTCACCTCCTGATAGGTTAGCAACCTTTTTTTGTTGGTCACTCCCTTTAAAGTTGAATTTTCCCACATAAGACCGAGAATTTATAGGACGACCACCCACCTCAATTTGATCGGTCCCTCCAGTGATTTCTTCAAAAATACTTTTTTCGCCATCGAGGTCGTGTCGATGTTGGTCAACATAAGATAACTTTACTGAAGAGCCGATTTCTACTTCTCCAGAATCTGGAGATTCTTCGCCGACAATCATGCGAAATAGCGTGGTTTTCCCAGTTCCATTTGGGCAAATTAAGCCGACTACGGCTCCACGGGGTATAGAAAAAGACAAATTTTTAATAAGAATATTATCACCATATGCCTTGGTTAAATTAGTGGCTTCAATTACTTTCCCCCCTAACTTAGGTCCAGAATCAATTTGAATATCGAGTGTGTTTTCATCAATT
>CAJJDL010000234.1 GCA_905182935.1 uncultured Nitrospinaceae bacterium
GATGTGTCACGTGTTGTGATTGGTAGGAAATTAGCACACTTTGAAAACACTGGGAAAAAAATTATTGTCCAACTCAATAAACAATATAAATTAGGTGATCGGATAAGTATTAAGTTAGATCACTCAGTAACGCGCCCCGTTGCTGGTGTCTATTTCACTAAACCAGATAACCATCATATTGATAGATTTAAGACTGTATGGACTCAGGGACAAGACGAGGATTCTCGTTATTATTTCCCTTGTTTTGATAAGCCTAACTTCAAACAAACTACTGAAGTTATTATGCATCTCCCTCCTAAGATGTTTGGATTGTCAAATGGACGTTTAGTTAAAAAAAAGTTATCGCAAGCGGGTTCTTTGTTTCACTACAAAATGGAATTGCCGTATTCAACTTATTTGTTATCCATTGTTGCCGGTGAATTTTCCGAGCATCAGGAAACAGTAAAGGGAGTAAATATAAAATGGTATGTGCAGAAAGGGAGGGAGCGGGAAGGGCGCAATGCTTTTAAGGACACCGGTAAGATTATTCAATTTTTCTCTAATTATACTGGTTTTAAATATCCTTATAAGCACTATACCCAAATAGCGGTTCCAGAATTTGTCTTTGGTGGGATGGAAAATTTTACCGTTACTACTCAAACTGACCTTGCACTTTTTGACGATCGCGCCGCATTAGATGGTGACTCTAATGGCCTTGTAGCTCATGAAGCTGCACATACTTGGTTTGGGAACATAGTGACTGCAAAAAATTGGTCTCATGCTTGGTTGCACGAATCTTTTGCTACTTATTTTGATGCTCTATATACCCGTGAATCAAAAGGAGAAAATGAATTTAGATATCAGTTGTTAGAAAATGCGGAAACATATTTTAGCGAGGATTCCTCTTATAGGCGACCGATTGTTACTAACCTATATAAGGAGCCTATCGATCTTTTTGATGCACATCTATACCCGGGTGGAGCTGTACGGTTACACCATCTGAAATCAATCGTTGGAGAAAAGCACTTTAGAGAAGCCTTAGAAAAATTTTTAAACCGGCATCGCTATGATCTTGTCGAAACAACAGATTTTATCCGATGTATTGAGGAAGTGACTGGGTGTAATTATGATGAGTGGTTACAGCAATGGATATATCGGGGAGGCTATCCAAGGTTGGAATTAACATTTGATTGGAACGCAAGTGGTAAAATCGCTACCATTGGAATTAAACAAACCCAAAAAACTGATAATAAAAATGAAGAGCTGTTGTTTAAAATACCGTTTGTCTTGGCATTTTATTATAAAAATAGCGAAGAAAGGTTTTCAATAGAAATAAAATCTGATAAGGAAAAGTTCTGTTTTCGCCTAAAGAATAAACCGCTATTTTTCAGGATTGATCCTGACTACGAATGTCCTTGCAAGGTTGTTGTTTCTGATATTCCTCGGCCAATGTTTTATGAACAAATAAAACGTGATCCCGATCCGATTGGCCGATTAGAAGCTGCTATGGCGTTGTCAAAGAATTCATCATCAGAAGATGTTAGTGTTTTAGGGGAACGACTCAAAAAAGAAAAAGAATGGGGCGTCTCAATACGCATCTCAAAAGCATTAGGGAAGGTGGGCGGAAAAGAAGCGAGAAATTTCCTTATTAAGGGGTTGAAAATTAGTGATCCAAAAATTCGGAGAGGAATTGTTAGTGCATTAGGGAGTTTTCCTCATGATGAAAAATCTATTTTGGCACTTCGGGAATGCGCCAAGAATGACCCCTCATATCGAGTCGAAGCGAATGCTTTACAGATGCTTGGTAAAGTAAAAGATAAAGATTCTTTTTCATTTCTCGAGAGTTCGATTAGTCGGCCGTCACATAATGCGATGGCGCAAACCGGTATTTATAATGCACTTGCTGAGTTAGAAGATGAAGCATCTTGGGATTACCTTATAAGAGGAGCTGAATACGGGGCTCATAGAAATAGTCGTCAAGCTGCAATGCGCGCATTAGCAAAACTTGCTAATCGATTTCCCCACAGAAAAGGAGAAGTTATAGAACATCTAACAAGGTTTGCTCATGAAAAGCGAGGTACCCCGGCTGCGACATTTCGTGGCAAATTAGGTGCTATCATGGCTATGAAACAATTAGATGATCTTTTAGCTATCCCTATTCTTAGACAAATTATTGAAAATGAAACAGATGGTCGCTTGCAGAGACGTGCGGAAGACACTATTAGCTATCTTAGGGAGTCGGCAAAAAAACCCAAAGAAATAAAAGATATTCGTTTTGAATTAGACGCTGTTATTGCAGAAAATAAGTCGCTACGTGAGCGTATGGACTTGATAGAAAAAAAACAAGAAGCTAAAAATCCAAAGAAAAAAGGATGAAAAAATGAATCAACCTTTCAATGACCAACCGATCGAAACTGTGATTGAAGAAAACCTTCTTCAGGACGGCACAATTCTTGACCTTCGTTTAAAGTACATAGGAGATACCGGGCTAGAGTATCTATCGCAATGTGCTAAGCTTATGAACCTCCGCGAATTAAAATTAGAGCGAAATGATATTACAGATAAGGGTATCCAGACTCTGGCAGGCTCTACTATATTAACCGGACTTAAATCACTCAACCTTGAAAGAAACTCAATAAGTGACGAAGGAGTGAGGTCAATAAGCTTGTCGCCTATTTTTTCGCATCTAATCTCTTTAAATTTATGGAAAAATAAAATTGGAGCAGAGGGCGCCAATGCTATTGCAGATTCTCTAATACTTAGCCATCTGGAGCGACTTGATCTAGCCCATAATAAAATTGGTGATGAAGGTGGTAAGGCTCTGATTGAAAGTCAAACTCTTACGTCTCTCAAGTATCTTGATCTCTTTGGAAATGGAATTAGCGAAGAGACTCAGGTTGCTATAAAAGAAGCTCTTATATTTAGAGATCTTCAACACCTTGTTTTAGAGTAAGTTGTTTGAAGTAGTTGGGGTGAAAGAGTAAAGTGAGAGTTGGTTTGATTATTCCCATCGAGCATCATTAAGTTTTATCATTTTTTCACCTTGAATACTTAGGTATGCTTTCACCTTGTTAAGTCCATTAGGATAATCTTTTCTCTCAAAGTCAGGTTTTCCGGGTCCATTATATCGTCTTGAAAAAACAGATATTCTTTGAGCTGTTCGGGTATTAAAGTTTTCTTTCCAACGTTTTTTTTCGGGTGAGAGTATCCCATTTATTTGAGGGTGATTGCCAACTCGATATTTTAATAGGTTTATAAAGGTTTCATCGACTTGCCATTTTAGAGGAGGTAAAAGAGCTACTGTAGAAAATTCGAGCATAGGGCGGTCATCAGTTATTATCTGGGCATTTTTGACAAATGAATTAACTCTCGATCCATTTGCTATAAAAAAATCTGTAAAATCTAGAAATGAGTTTATCCCGATTTGCTGAGCAGATTTTTTAAGTTGAGGTAAGCGCATTAGTTCCTCAAACCTTATCTTGTCAATTTTAAATTCCTCTTTTGAGCCAACTACAAGTACTATTCTAGTTAAAAAACTATTCCATATTGATGTGTGAGGAAAAACTTCCTGAAAAGTTTTCAAGATGGATCGTGCATCTTCAGGTCCCACTAAATGAAGTGGCAACCATTGCATCATAATACCGTTTTTATTTAATATATTTGCAGACAACTCATAAAAATCCTTCGTATAAAGATTTACAGTTCCAGCTTGAACTGGAGACATGGGTTCGAGTGTTATGACATCGTATTTATTTTTTGTCCAACGGGTAAAGGTTCTTCCATCCTGAATAATCGTTTGGACATTATTTTTTTCTAGAACATTTTGATTCCATTTTTTAAAATGATGCGCCAATGATAAAACGTTTTTGTCGATTTCTATGCTGTCGACTTTTACTCCTGGGAAAAGGGAAACGGTGCCTGTTGTATTTCCTGTTCCAAAACAAATTACCATTGCTTTTTTTGGGTTAGGGTGTAATACCATTGGGACAAACCCCATAGCTTGCATGTATGAACTTCCTCCAATTGAATCAGAAACTGTTGCCGTGCTGAATCCATTCATATATAGAGTCCGTGCACCAGATTTTTCGTTTTCTATTACGCTAAGAGTTGAAAAGTTTCCTTCTTTATACTCTAAAAGTTTTAGGTCTGATTCTGGAACGTTTATTTCTGTTCTTGCTAGATTATGACTCCCAAGTTGTTTAGCATTTATTTTAGGATTAGACCAAACATACCCCCCTCCGATTATGAATATTGTGAATATTGCTGAAGTGGCAATATATTTACCTTTTAACTTAAAATGAATTGCCATTGCTATAAAGCAAAGAACGATCAAAAGGGAGTAGATTGCAAATAGGGACATGCGGATTCCCATCAGGGGAATAAAAAAGAAGGGTGCAAGTATTGTCCCCATTAGTGCTCCTATTGTATTAAGAGCATAGATGTTGCCAAGGGTTTTACTGACTGTTCCGAATAAACTCAGATATATACGATTTGCTAGCGGAAAAGTGAGCCCAAACCCAAGGGTAGGTATAAACATTAATCCGAATGCAAAAAGTGATTTTATGCCAAGAGTTTTTAATGCGATATTTTCGAGATCATAGAATAGGTGATCTACTTGTAATGTCCATGCGTGTAAATTCTCAAACATAGGTAGCATTGCGATGCATGATATTGCTATCGTCAGTTGGATTATTAGAAACTTTAGAATATGATGGGAGTTTCCAATTAGTTTTTCGGATAAAACACTCCCTAGGGCAATCCCAAAAAGAAATGTGGAGAGAATAAGGGCAAATGCGTAGAGTGTTGTTCCCATGGGGAATACCAATACCCTTGACCATAATATTTCACTCGCGAGTGAGGCCATTCCTGAATACATGAACATTAAAATGAGGACGAGTGATAACCAACGACTTTGAATAGGGTCGTCTTTATAGGGGTTTATTTGTATTTGGATTCTACGTTTTGCCACTAAGTTTGTGGTGTTATTTTTTTTAAAATTTACACAGAGAAAAAAGACCAAAATATTCATTCCAATGGCAGTTAGATTGGTTCCGCTAACTCCAAAATATTTGATTGCTATTGTTTGGGTAAA
>CAJJDL010000235.1 GCA_905182935.1 uncultured Nitrospinaceae bacterium
TAAATTTAACAGAGGACGCTATTTTAAATGAATTGCAAACAATATCTTTGCGCATAGATAATGATGAAGAGCAATTTCCTCTGCTTGACGATATAAATTTTTTTGATAAAAAATCCACTTTAGAAATAAATCAATTTTATAACGAATCTGTTGATCAATATGTTCTGGAAGAACGTGTTATAGAAAATGAGATAGAAGCGATGTCTACACCAGAGCCATCATCAGAATTAGAAGAGATCGCTAGTACTCTTGCTCTTACCGCAGATATATATATTGATGCGAAGACTGGAGTGTTCGATGTTGCCAAGATGACAGAACTTCTTGCTAAGCAACCACAGAATCTACATCCTGATGGTGGTTATAGTGGCCGAACACCCACAGATGATGTACAAGTAAAGCATAATAAAAAAGTGGAAGAAGGATTGAAAAAACTAATTGCACTTGCAAAGGAGCAAGTTAACTCTATAGATCATCAATCGAGCCATACAAAGATAGCTGCCAAAGAAGATTTAGATAAATCAAAAAAAGAGATAGCTCAAAAAAATAAAACCATTGCTGATATTCTCGACAGGGATAGAAGGTTACGGGAAAGTAATCTTACAAACTATCAGCCCGTAACAAGGTTTATGATAAAGGTTGGAGAGTCCGCTTATGAGGATTATTGCAAAAGGACTCTTGTAAAAAAGAATGAGGTTAATGCTTCAGAACATTTAAACCAATTTCATGTAGATATGCGTGAATGGATGGATGATCGTGTTAAAGAACTATCCGATACCTTTACCCTACAAAGACCAAAAATGGAAAATGGTATCGCATGGAGAAAAATGCAAATTAGGGTATTACAGAAAATGAGCATCATCACAACTGAGTAACAGTTGTTTGTTTTTCATTTCTTTGGTGCCCAATTTCTTGCCATCTCTTGTGCTTTTTCTATTTATTGAGAAGTCATTTCCTTTTCTAATCTATTCCTATTTTCCACACACCGCAATAGTACTAGGAGCTCCATCATGAGGACCATTTGGAAACCAAAGAAATGAATACAAAAAAATTCACATTCTTACTCGCACTCACCTTCTATTTTAACTAGCATTGGGTTTTCATTTGATGAAGACACGAGGGCGCATTTAATGAGAGTTTTTAAACTTTATCCACGCTCTTCTTTTCGCTACCGCCTTCTGTTCCAAGTAAAGTTTGTATGATAATAAACAAATTGTCACTAAAAAGACCGCCAAAAATATATCAAACATAATCGACTCCTTTCACTAAAAAGTTTGCTTATAAAGACAGGCTAACTTATGAACATGAATTATCGATTAATATAAAATTAACAAACTTTAAGACATGTTGATGAAATTAAGAGGGCGCATATAAGTTTTATAATTATATGCTGAGGTACAACTGCTATGTTGAAAGTCCCACCAATAATCCTAGACGGATCTCTAAAGGCTTGGACTTTTTAGGATATAGCTTTGAGCCTAAGGGACTATTGATAGCCCCTTAGGCTCAAAGCTTTTTCTACAGTAACTACCTTATAGTAAACATAAAGTTATCTAAGTATTAACTTCAGTCCAACTTTAATTCTCATACTTCAGACCAAAAGGTAGCTCTTCTTCATTTTTGTAATAGATGTCACTATTCTTGTTACTATTTTCATACCAACGGATTGACAACCCTCCTAGTTCTTCTTTTATATAATGTTCGTCACCTTTGAGAGCAAAATCTTTATTCAATTTTAAATCTATTTTTACCAATTTTATGTTTGCTTTTCTTACCTCGTGCTCTTCTGCACTAATGCCTTAATTTATTTTATTTAATAAGGAATTAACCTATTTTTAATAGAGTAGTGAGATAATTAGGGGTTTATAAAGTAAATACCCTTACAAAAATGGAGAAGAAGGGTATGAAATATAAGAAATAATTGACTTTAAAAAAGAGCATTTGACTGGGGCATGTACTAACTAATCAAAGGAATAACTTATGAGAGTTTGTAAACTATTAGTAGCAGCATTAATAGTGGGTTTTTTGGCGATCTCATTTTCTACTTCTGCTATAGCAACAAATACCGCTTCAAGTGAGGTGAAATCAAAATCAAATCAGTTTTGGTGGCCTGAACAATTAGATCTTGGCCCGCTACGTGATCATGGTATTGAATCCAATCCTTATGGAGCTACGTTTGACTACGCAAAAGAACTTAAAACTCTCGACTTACAAGCTTTGAAAAAAGATATTGATGCAACGCTGACCACCTCACAGGATTGGTGGCCGGCAGATTATGGAAATTATGGGCCATTTTTTATTCGTATGGCCTGGCACAGCGCAGGGACATACCGTACCCATGATGGCCGCGGCGGTGCCGGTGGTGGTCAACAGCGTTTTAATCCACTAAACAGTTGGCCTGATAACGCCAATCTGGATAAAGCGCGCCGTTTACTCTGGCCGGTAAAACAAAAATATGGCCGTAAGATTTCATGGGCTGACCTGATGATTCTCACCAGCAATGTTGCCATGGAAAATATGGGTTTCAAAACTCTAGGCTTTGCTGGGGGACGCATGGATGACTGGGAACCGGATATTGTCTATTGGGGTCCTGAAAATAAAATGCTTGATAGTAATCGCCGCGACAAAGAGGGCAAGTTGAAAAAACCTCTAGCTGCCATTCACATGGGCCTAATCTATGTGAATCCTGAGGGACCAAATGGAAACCATGATCCGATTTCCGCTGCCAAAGACATTCGTGAATCCTTCGGTCGTATGGCTATGAATGACGAAGAAATCGTTGCACTTATTGCCGGTGGTCATACTTTTGGAAAAGCACATGGCGCTCATAAATCATCAGATTGTTTAGGTCCTGAGCCTGGTGCTGCTTCCATTGAAGAGCAAGGTTTTGGATGGACAAACAAATGTGGTAAAGGCCATTCAGAAGATACTGTAACCAGTGGTCTGGAAGGAGCCTGGACATCTGCTCCAGTGCTGTGGACTCACATGTATTTTTCCAATTTGCTTGAGCTCGAATGGAAGAAGGAAAAAAGCCCGGCTGGTTCTACGCAATGGATTCCAAAAGATGCATCTGCACGAGCGATGACTCCTGATGCACATATTGAAGGAAAATTTAATGCGCTCATTATGCTGACAACAGACATCTCACTTCGAGAGGATCCTAAGTTCCGTAAGGTTTCAGAACGCTTCTTTGAGAATCCAGAAATATTTGAACAGGCCTTCGCTAGAGCTTGGTTCAAACTGACACACCGTGATATGGGTCCACGTACTCGTTATATCGGGGCGAATGTGTCAGATCTTGAGCTAAGTTGGCAGGATCCTATTCCGACTGTTGATCATGCCTTAATTGATGTGCAAGATGCAGAAAATCTGAAAGCTAAAATTCTTAAATCTGGATTAACCATTCCTGAGCTTGTAAGGACCGCCTGGGCATCTGCATCTACTTTTCGGGGCAGTGACATGCGAGGCGGAGCAAATGGGGCACGTATCCGCCTTGAGCCTCAGAAAAACTGGGAGGCTAATAGCCCGGAAGAATTGGGAAAAGTGCTTAGAAATTTGAAAGAAGTTCGTACAGACTTTAATACCAAACTAGGCGGTGGAAAGAAAATATCCATGGCGGATATAATCATTCTGGGCGGCGCGGCTGCAATTGAAAAGGCTGCAAAGGATGCGGGCTATAAAAATATAAAAGTTCCATTCAAACTCGGCCGTACGGATGCTAGCCAGGACAAAACGGATGTGGAGTCTTTTGATTACCTTAAGCCGACAGCTGACGGGTTTCGTAATTACTATACCCAAAAAAGCTACAAATCACCTGCAGAAATGCTGGTGGATAAAGCAAGCTTACTGAACTTGAGTGTGCCTGAAATGACAGTTCTGATTGGCGGCCTGCGTGCGCTAAATGCCAATACTGATGGTGTAAAACATGGAGTCTTCACGGACAAACCGGGTACACTGAGCAATGACTTCTTCCTCAACCTACTGGATAATTCAAAGGAATGGAAAAAGTCTTCCTCCGACGGTATCTATGAAGGGTACGACCGTGCCACAGGTAAACTAAAATGGACGGCGACGCCTGTTGACTTGGTTTTCGGTTCGAACTCTGAGTTGCGGGCCATTGCTGAAGTCTATGCTTTTGAGGATTCAAAAGACAAGTTTGTGAATGATTTTGTTGTGGCATGGACAAAAGTGATGAACGCAGATTTTTTTTGATCCCCGCAACTATATCTAATGCATTTCGGCGCTCATAAAGCTGGGCGATACGATCAAGAAATTTTGCTAGAGTCTTCGGGCTATTGATAGCCCCTTAGGCTCAAAGCTTTTTCTACAGTAATACCCTTATAGTAAACATAAAGTTCACTCTTGCGTATTGTGTCACTAAATGCCAAGAAGTGCCTATCAGATTGACACAAAACTGACACAGTGATTATAGGCCCCCGGGGGAGGGGATATAAAAAGGGGACCTCTTATAAAGTG
>CAJJDL010000236.1 GCA_905182935.1 uncultured Nitrospinaceae bacterium
TGTCTTTTAAGATGAAACTTCTTTTGATGAGTTCTAGGAATTTTTCTTTATAAAGCTATACAATTATTTTTTATCTAGAATAAATAAGATGAATTAAGCCACACTTAGGATTTTTTAATTATTACCACGAGTTCCCCAATAGGCTAATAGTACCCCATTTATGAGCATAATTAAATTAGGGGAAAATCAAGAATCAAATTAACTAGGGGAGTTGTTTTTTCTTAGGATAATTTGAAGAATTTGTTTGTCGTAAATAAGTAGAGCTAGGTCAGTTAATCCATCGTCGTTAAAATCTTCCCCAACCATTGCTCTGGGCTTTGCCCCTACAGGATAGTTAAAGTGAGGGAAAATGAATGACCCGTCTCCTCGACCCTGAAGAATTGAAATAGAAGCATCCCCTCGATTAGTAACCGCAAGGTCTGGAATATTATCACCAGTAAATTCTCCTGGAACAATATACTCTGGACCTTTCTCTGCAGCAGCATCCTCTACAGAAGAGAAGCTGCTTTTACCGTTATTAATAAAAATTTGAATAGCATCATTCATATTACTGGAAGTAAGTAAATCATTTTTTCCGTCGCCGTTGATATCGTATTGAGTGATGAATGCTGATTGTTTTCCACCTTTGATTTTAATTGGAGCTTTAAACGTACCATCCCCATTCCCGTGAAATATGCCTATAAAGTTCACCTGTGGAGCATTAAAAGCAATTGCTATATCCAGG
This sequence comes from uncultured Nitrospinaceae bacterium, assembly GCA_905182935.1. GTDB lineage: Bacteria > Nitrospinota > Nitrospinia > Nitrospinales > VA-1 > Nitromaritima. Next base: position 725 of record CAJJDL010000236.1, read on the forward strand.
TTATTATCATTATTGAAATTCCCAACGGCCATATAAGCAGGCGTGCCGGAAGCTTTATAAATTTCACCTGTTTTAAAATTACCATCACCTACCCCAAGCAAAATAACCAATTTATTAAACCGGAGTGTGACAGCTAAATCTAGTTTGTCATCGTTATTAAAATCTCCAACTGCTATAGCAATAGGAAGCCGCCCGACTTTTATATTGGATTTTTGTTTAAAGAGGCCGTCTTTTTGCCCAAGAATGATTGATATGTCACCGTCGCCATAATTGCTGATAGCGATATCTTCAACATTGTCTCCATTAAAATCACCTGTTTCCATTGCTAATGGTTCGCGTCCAGTATTCATAGTCAATGGGGTTTTAAAGGTACCGTCACCAAGTCCTTCGAAGTAACTTAAGGTGTGACTTGCAGAATTAGATACAATAATATCAGGGAAGCCATCGTGATTCATATCACGAGCTTTGATTTCGTCAGGTTTTTTCCCGACTTTATATGATACTGGTAGAGAAAATAAATCGGGTGCTGGTTCACTTTGCACACACGCGAATAAAAAAAATACCAGCAAAACTCTCAAAAGTTTCATGGTTGCAAAATAGGATTTTTTTTTGAGAGAATTCATTTGGGTGGTCAACAATTCTAGCATGAATTATTTATACCTTATGCCTTGTGGAGAGTAAAGAATAGTCGTGGCATTTATGAAACTTGACACTTGAGGGCCTAGTGTTAAAATTTTCTGAAAATTTATAAGCATCCGAGTCTATACCGTATGACCTCCCTAAATAATTTAGTTAAGGTGATTTTCTTTTTCCTCTTCACGTTTCCATTCTTAGGATGCCAGATTATAAAAAATTTGGATATTTTGCCATCCAAAGAGAGGGGTGTTTATCATACGGTTCAAAAAGGACAAACATTATATTATATTGCCCGTACTTATGATATTGATGTCAATAGAATAAAGCGTATTAATGGCATTTATAATCCTCTTCGACTTCAAGTGGGGACTCGGTTATGGATTCCAGAAGCAAGGCAAGTTTTAGAAGTATATTCAAAAAAAAATCAGAAAATTCTACCAAAAAAAAGAGGAGCGAAGAGGGAGAAATGGGAAAATAAAGTTAAGTTAAATAAAAATGCCAAAGCTATAAAAGGGTTTTTAATTTGGCCAATAAAGGGGCAATTAACATCTAGGTTTGGCAATCGAAATGGACGTCACCATGATGGAATTGATATTGGGGCCAGAAAGGGCGCTCCTATAGTTTCTGCTGCTGATGGTAAAGTCATGTTTAGCGGATGGGGTCCGACTGGCTACGGGCTTATGGTTATTATCAAGCATAAAAATAATCTAACAACAGTTTATGCCCATAATTCACATATTCATGTACATAAAAATCAAGTAGTAAAGCAGCGACAAAAAATAGCATCGGTTGGAAGTACAGGACGGTCTACGGGGCCGCATCTTCACTTTGAAGTGAGAAATGACTCTCATGCGTATAACCCATTACAATACCTTCCAAAACAATAGATTATTAGATGTATTTATTTATTGATACCTCACTCTAGGATGAGTTTTTATTCACTGGGAGTTAAGGTTAGTCAAATAGTTGCTTTGCAGGTAATGTATCCTATACACTTTAATAAATTTTTTTCGTTACTAAAATAAAATGTAGGTTACTGAGACCTTGAAAGGCAAAATATGGAAGCATTAAAATCGATTATCCGTGACATCCCCGACTTTCCTAAGAAAGATATTATTTTTAAAGATATTACTCCATTACTT
>CAJJDL010000237.1 GCA_905182935.1 uncultured Nitrospinaceae bacterium
ATTCCTCTATGAAAATAGTTTCGGGAGCAAACTCTATTTCTTGGCTTGTAATGGGAGAGGCGATCTTCATGTAAATATTTGATTTTATTGTAAATATAGAGCACGATGGAACCGTTTTTATTTTAAATGATAATAACACCATCTACTGACTATATTAAAGCTTTAATGGCTTTATACATGAATAACCTTATTGCTAAATAAACGCAAGTCCCCAAGGTAAGACTGATTTACTACATTCTAAATTGAATAAAAACTAATCAAAAGTAATTAATCCCCTAAACTTAGTGCTAATACTTATGAAGACGTCACACTTTTTAGGAAATCAAGAAATAGGCATTAAAAAGCCATATTCTTTGAGGGCGATTTTCAATCTAGCTCTTGTAATTTCCGGAGGGCTAAATGTATATTTTTTAATTTTTAAAAGCGCTCCGGTTACACTCGACAAGACGCAAACTGCCGGACTGGAAAGGGCGAGAGCCACTGAGAAGGAGAGGTTTGACTTGCAGCCTGTAACACTAGGTAGTAAATTATTAGACTCGAAGTTAAAGTTTAATATCCATGAAGAAGAATCGGTCGAGAGTATTAATAGTTTAAATAAGAACCGAACTTATAAGGTTAAAAGGGCATCGTTTGATTCATTAACACAGTCTAATGATATTAATATTCAAGCACATAAAGTAGAAGTTAGAAAATCTCTTAATTATACGCTTTGCCAAGAAATTCAGTTAAAAAAGGATTGTGGTGTGCTTGCCGCTCATATAGCAAGGTTGTTGGCTTGGTCCTTAGAAGTAAATAGTCAAATGCGCAATGGGGATTCCCTATATTTTGTTTTCGAGCGGTTAGATAATGACAGTCAGTTAAAAATACTTCAATTATCTTATAAAAGTAGCTATCTAAAAAAAACGATAGAGGCTAACTTTTATAAAGGAAGAGCAATGGAATATGGTGGATATTTTGATCGTAATGGTGAGGAAGTTGCGCAACGGATTGTAAAAACTCAATCACCAATCGATAAATATATAGAAATCACTTCTCTACCTGGTGATTTTCGCAAAAGACGGGGTGGTCATTCAGGAACAGACTTTAAAGCAGATGTTGGAACACCGATTCGCGCCACTTTTGACGGGAGGATTACTCGAACAAGTTGGAATAGACGCGGTAATGGATATTGTATAGAAATAGACCATCCAAATCAAAAAGTTAAAACTCGTTATCTTCATTTAAGCAGAGTACTAGTAAAGCGCGGTCAGTACGTTAAACAAGGTGAAATGATAGGAAAGTCTGGAAATACCGGTCGTAGTTTTGCTCCTCATCTTCACTATGAAATCCGTGGCCGGGGTAAAAAGAAAACCGTATATGATCCGTTCAAGTTTAAATATCATAAAACCTACCGTCGAATTATTCCTAGTAAGTTTAATGAAGAGTTTCAGAAAGTAATCAATACTTATGAGACATATTTTGATAATAACGAGGTTATCAAAAGCATTGAGGCGGGATAGTTTTACGTATAAACGATATTTAGATATCTTTAAGAGGGAGCATGCCGGTGCCTCCTGTTAGAAAAAAATATAAAAAAAAGAATAAAAGACCTTCGGTCAGGGTTAGTTTATTTAAGATTTTGTTTGACCTGGCAGTTATTTTTTTAATCATTACAGTAACTCCTGTTCTAGTTTATAGATTGGTTGATCCTCCTACCACGCCACTTCTTTGGATTCGTTGGGTCGAATCAGATTATGAAAAGTCACGTCCGACCTCATTGAAACACTGGATACCTCTAGATAAAATTTCACCTAACCTTGTTCGTGCAGTCTTAACAGCGGAAGACCAGAAATTTTTTTATCACGACGGTTTTGATTGGCAGGCTGTTGAAGCTGCAATTAAGACTAATCTTTTAACTGATAGAATGGTTGGAGCTAGTACCGTATCTATGCAAACAGCAAGAAATGTGTTTCTTTGGCAAAAACGTAATTGGTTACGTAAATCACTTGAAGTGTGGTTTACCATTCTTATTGAATATTTGTGGACTAAGGAACGTATTTTAGAAGTTTATTTAAATGTTATTGAATGGGGAGACGGCCTATTTGGATGTGAATCCGCAGCGTTTAATTACTATAAAAAATCCTCAAAAAAACTTTCTCCTGTGGAAGCAGCTTTGATGGCAGCAGTTTTACCTAATCCTCGAAACTGGTCCGTTATAAAACCACAAGCTAATGTTTCTGCTCGACAGTTAAAAATATTAAGTGCCATGAGTCATATTCGAATTCCTGATAGTATTAAAAAATAATACTAGTTATTGGGGTAGGTTGGAAAAATTAAAGAGACAAAATAAATAAAATGATAAAAATTAAGATTTCTAAAGCTCTGGAAGGAAAAATTCGAAAGGGCTACCCTTGGATATTTTATTATCAAGTGCAAAATAAGCATCTAGAAGGAAAGTCTGGTGACTTGGGTGTAGTGTATGACTGCAAAAATCGCTTTCTTGCAATAGGTTTATACGACCCCGAATCGGATATACGTTTGCGCGTTTTACAAGTTCATGACTCAATCGATATAGACGGTGACTTTTTTGAAAAACGTATTATTCAAGCTCTAAAACTACGTGAGTCAATACTAAATGAAGATACGACTGGTTACCGTCTTATTAATGGAGAAAATGATGGTTTCCCAGGGTTAGTACTTGATCGCTACGAAAGTACAATAGTACTTAAACTGTATACATCGGCATGGGTCTCTTATTTGGATATTTTGGTTCCATTATTTAAAAAATTTTTTTCAGTGGACCGTTGTGTTTTAAGATGGAGTCGTAAGGTTATAGAATTACCAGAAACTACAAAAAAATATAAAGAAGGTCAAATTCTGTTTGGTGAGAAAGTAGAATTGCCAATCCGGTTTAAAGAAAATGGTGTTAAATTTGAGGCAGATGTTATTTTGGGGCAAAAAACAGGTTTTTACCTAGATCAAAGAGATAATCGAGAGCAAGTCCGTTCATTGTCAAATGGTAAATCTATATTGAATGTATTTAGTTACACAGGAGCATTTACAGTTTATGCATTTTCTGGAGGAGCTTGTTCGGTTCTAGAAGTTGATTCTAATTCTTTTGCTTTGGCTGCGTCTAAAAAAAACTTAAGACTAAATTTTAAAAGTAGAAAATTTTCACTAGAAGAATTTAGTCAGATGAAGGCAAATGCTTTTGATGCCTTGTTAGAGTTAGAACGGAATAGCCAGAAATTTGATTTAGTTATTCTTGATCCACCAGCATTCGCAAAAAGAAAAAAACAAAAAGCTACTGCGTTAAAAGCTTATATGAGGTTAGTTCAAGCTGGTGCAAAGGTTACTAAGAAAGGTGGAATTCTTTTTGCAGCGTCTTGTTCGGTTCATGTAGAAGCTGCTAACTTTTATAAAGCGGTGTTCTCGGGAATTTTATCTACTGGCCGTAAATATGAAGAAATTAATCGTACAGGGCACGGTAAAGACCATCCAATTAAATTTAGTGAAGGGGAGTACTTAAAGGGGGTCTTTTGCAAGATAACCCTGTAAGTAGTTGTTATTCGTTGGTTTATTTAAGTTCTTATATGCTGGCAGCAGGGATTAGTTTAGTTTGTGAAAATGTTATGGGCGCTGAAACAATTTTGTAGTCTATAAAGTAAGCTACTGATATTATCTTTTTCTTTTTACAGCTTTTTTCTTTACAGCTTTTTTCTTTACAGCTTTTTTCTTTACAGCTTTTTTCTTTACAGCTTTTTTCTTTACAGCTTTTTTCTTTA
>CAJJDL010000238.1 GCA_905182935.1 uncultured Nitrospinaceae bacterium
AAATTAAGTTTAGAAAATCCTAATATTAAGCTTGCTATCGCTCATTTAAATCATCTATCTCGTAGGGAAGACTCGAATAAAGACTCAGTCTTTGTTGTTGAGTTAGGGAAAAAAACAAAACTTGATACTTTTGTTGAGGCGATTGATGTTTCTTTATTAAGAAAAAACACAAACACCTCGTTTCAAGAATCAGCAAGATTAATTAGGTATGATTTTTTACGAAGAATTTTTAGTCAATGGAAAGGTGATTTAATTGCACTTGGTCATAATGCTGATGACCAGGCAGAGACAGTGTTGATTAACCTATTAAGAGGTAGTGGTCTACTTGGTTTAACTGGAATTCGAGCCCAAAGGGATATTTTTATTCGACCATTACATGGTTGTTTTCGTAGCGAAATTGATGACTATATTCACGCGCATGATTTGAAATACCGTTCTGATAAAACTAACTTTGTAAATAAATACCTCAGGAATAAAGTTCGTCTTGAGTTGATCCCTTTTTTAGAACTTTATAACCCTAAAATAAAATCTATACTCACAGTGACATCTGCAATATTGACTGATGATGAAGATTATCTGGTAAAACAAGTTGATGAAAAATTAATTGAAGTAGACTTTCGTTATTGTGAGAATAGCTATACTTCTCTTGATATCAAACTTTTAAACTCCCAACATCCGGCCATGCAAAAAAGACTTGTTAGGCATGCAATTTTCATTTCTAAAGGGAACCTAAGGTCAATTTCAGTCCGTCATATTCTAGAGATTCTTCGTCTTGTTAAATGCGGTGTTAGCAGTAAAGAGATTCATTTGCCAAATGATTTAGTTGCTTTATTTGTTGACGGAAAACTAACATTTTGTAATAAATCCTACGTCGAGAAGGTTGTTAAAAAAAAATCTTCCGTGGTAACTTTGTCTGCTAGGATTAATGTTCCTGGTTTTACTGATATTGGGTTTCGTGGTTTAGGTTTTAATGTTAGTTTTCTTTCGGTTGATGATTTTCGTGAATTTTCTTTAAGCCCAAACATAGCCTATTTTGATTACCACAAAACAGGACCTAATCTTAAAATGCGATTATTCCGTCCGGGGGATAATTTTATACCTCTTGGAATGAAAGGAAGAAAAAAAATTAAATCGTTTTTTATTGATGAAAAAATAGATCAAGATGAAAGGAAATTAATACCTTTTTTAACAACAGAAAATGATTTTATAATATGGATTTACGAGAAAAGAATAGGAGAAAACTACCGAGTTACCGATAAGACAAGTGTGATAGTTAAGATTGAGGGCGTTATGCAGCCAGCTTTATAAGGAAAAATTTGACACTTACTCTTATATTTTTGTGGTATTATTAGTTTAATCTAATTATTTACAAAATATTGACGAAAAAAAATATTTTTAAGGAGATTTCCTTTGAATCAGTTTTATAAAAATTTGGCACTTTGGTTGGTTGTCGGGATGATTTTAATCTCCCTCTTTAATATCTTTAATAAACCCCTGGAAAATCAGTCAGACGTTATTTTCAGTGAGTTTATGGATGAAGTTGAAAGTGGTAAAATTGTTGAAGTAACGATTCAGGGAGATCTAATAAGTGGTAAATATGTAACCGGTAATTCTTTTCAGACGATGACCCCTCCTAAAGACCAAGATCTTGTTAGAATTCTTCGTGAAAAGGGTGTTCGGATTGTTGTTATGCCTCCTGAACAAACGAGCTGGTATATGAATATATTAATTTCTTGGTTTCCGATGATTTTACTTCTTGGGATTTGGATATTTTTTATGAGGCAAATGCAGTCCGGAGGAGGTAAAGCGTTATCATTTGGAAAATCAAAAGCTAGGTTAATGAATGAAGCTAAAAATAAAACTACCTTCAATGATGTTGCGGGAGTAGACGAGGCAAAAGAAGAACTGCATGAAATTATTGAATTTTTAAAAGAGCCTCAGAAATTTAATAAGCTTGGTGGAAAAATTCCTAAAGGAGTTCTTTTAATTGGTCCTCCTGGCACTGGGAAAACTTTACTGGCAAGGGCTATTGCAGGTGAAGCTAATGTGCCATTTTTTAGTATTAGTGGGTCTGACTTTGTTGAAATGTTTGTTGGCGTTGGTGCTTCCCGTGTTCGAGATTTATTTGAACAGGGAAAAAAAAATAGCCCATGTATAATTTTTATAGACGAAATTGATGCTGTCGGTCGCCATCGTGGCGCGGGTATGGGGGGTGGACATGATGAAAGAGAACAAACTCTGAATCAGCTTCTTGTCGAAATGGATGGGTTTGAAAATAATGAGGGTGTAATTTTGATAGCAGCTACAAATAGACCTGATGTTTTAGACCCAGCTTTATTGCGACCAGGTCGCTTTGATCGGCAGGTTATGGTTGATCGCCCAGATGTAAAAGGCAGGGAAGGTATACTTAAGGTGCATAGCGCTAGAGTTCCATTGACTGAAAATGTGGACCTTAAAACAATTGCTAAAGGGACTCCTGGCTTTACAGGTGCGGACTTGGCAAATCTTGTTAATGAGGCAGCTTTACTTGCGGCTAGATATGATAAAAAATGTGTAGAAAATGATGACTTTGAAAATGCTAAAGATAAAGTGCTTATGGGTGTAGAAAGACGAAGCATGATTATTTCAGAGAAAGAAAAGCGGACTACTGCTTATCACGAATCTGGACATGCTTTAGTAGCCTTGAAACTCCCTGGTACCGATCCCTTACATAAGGTTACTATTATTCCAAGAGGTAGAGCTTTAGGAGTAACTATGCAGTTACCAGAAGATGAAAAACATACTTATCCTAAAAATTATCTTTATAATAATTTAGCGATTTTTATGGGTGGCAGGGTGGCAGAAGAAATATGTTTAGGGGAAATGACTACAGGTGCCGGAAATGATATAGAGAGAGCTACGGAAATGGCGCGTAAGATGGTCTGCGAATGGGGGATGAGTGAAAAAATGGGACCTCTCACTTATGGCTCTAAAGAAGAACCGGTTTTTTTAGGCAGAGATACAGGTAATAATAAAAATTTTAGTGATGAAACAGCAAAGTTAATAGACCAAGAGGTTAAAGCTCTTGTTATGGGTGGCTATAAAACAGCCCATAAAATTATTACTGACCACCGTGATTCTCTTGAAAAAATGGCGTTAGCTTTACTAGATAGAGAAACTCTGAATTTAACAGAGATTAATGAAATTATTGATGGCAAGTCTCCACCTAATGGCAAATCTGAGAAAACTTCGACACCAGATAGCATATCCGCTAAAAATGACAATTTTAAAGCCAAGTTGAGTGACGACTCTGACGGCATAATGGGAGGGGGGGAGCTACCGGATCCTCATCCGGCCTGAAGTTTTCTTAGGTTTAATCACTGTATAAATATAGCTTCAGGTGTGAGACTTGTTAGGTCTTCCCCTGGAGCTATTTTTTTTAGCTTTTGCCTTTTGGCATTATTGAGAATTTTATATGCTTTTTAATTTTGATCATTTATCAGAACCTGATTCAGTTGCAGTTATGGGGATTCTTAATTTGTCTCCAAATTCTTTTTATTCTAAAAGTTATTTCTCTCGAATTGATGACGTATTAAAATATGCAGAAAAAATGATTGAAGAGGGGGCGCATATTTTGGATATTGGTGCAGAAAGCACGCGACCAGGGTCAAAAAATATTTCTGTTGCCCTTGAGTTGGAGAGGCTTATTCCAGTTGTATCAAAATTAGCCAAAAAATATAAAGTTCCTATTTCCGTAGATACTTATAAACCAGAAGTAGCTTCTGCAGTTTTACAGGAAGGGGCAAATGTTATAAATGATATTTCAGGACTTAGTTCTGGGAGTGTGATGGCAAAAGTTGTTTCAAGGCACAATGCTGGAATAGTCTTAATGCATATGCAGGGAACCCCTGAGACTATGCAGAAAAGTCCTTATTATGATAATGTCTGCTCTGAAGTATTGGAATTTTTACGACAAAAAATTGAATTGGCCGAAGATGCTGGAATTGATTCTAAGAGTATTGCCATTGATCCAGGTATCGGTTTTGGTAAA
>CAJJDL010000239.1 GCA_905182935.1 uncultured Nitrospinaceae bacterium
AAAATCAAACCGGCACCAGAGTGGGTATTATTACCCGCTCTGGTAGCTGATTTGTGAAATCAAAATAATTTAGAGTGAACTTTAAAATACAACAAGATCTGCTAACAGAGGAGGTAAACTGTGAAACATAGTAAATTAATAAAAACAATAATAGTTGCTTTTACGCTGGGTATATTTACTGTAGCTAATGCAGCTGATATCAAGGCAGTAAAAGTAAGTGGAGCGATTCCAATATCTGCAGATGATCCATTTTGGTCAGAGCGATATGGTCCAACAGCTCTGAAACATGTAGTCATCGATATGGATCCTCAGATGATTACAAATCCAATGTGGCCAAATCCAGCAGTTAAGTATGTTTTCGTTAAAGCTGCGACGAACGGCAAAGAAATCGCTGTTCATCTTGAGTATGGTGATGCTACTAGAAACGACATCATGGTTACGTCCCAGCAGTATAAGGACCAAGCTGCGATAATGTTTCCAGTGAATCAAAGTGGCGAAGAGCCCCCATTCACAATGGGTGGAGACGGCGAACGCGTTAACATCTGGCAATGGAAAGCTACATGGAACAAAGAAGGTACAACCAGAAGCAGCATGCAGGATCTGGAAGATCAGTATGCATACATGGCAATGGGATCAGGTTCTTACTATATGTATGAGCCCGATGGTAAATTGTCTGGTATAGATACTGCTCACCAGTCTGGCACAAAAACAGGTTCTTATAAGAACCGTGGAGCTGGCGACATCAGCAAACGTTCTACCAATATTGACTTTGGTATGGGTCAGAACGAAGGTGTCTTCAATCCTGGACGGGCTACAAAGAACATCCTTTCGGATGCTAGTTTGCGTGTATCGGCTGTAGAAGATCTGAATGCTGAAGGTTTCAGCACATTAACCACCCAAGCTCATCAAGATGTTGATGGTAATGGTAACTGGAGAAATAACCGCTGGGCGGTTGTATTCAAACGTAACCTAAGCACTGGTGATAGCAATGATACACAGTTCACAGGTGGTAAAACACCTATGGCAATTGCTATTTGGAACGGTGGTAATAAAGAAAGAAACGGACAGAAAGCGGTTACGCAGTGGAATACACTTCACTACTAATCTGAGTAAAGTCTGCCAGTTAAATACCGGGGAAGGATCGGCTTAGGTCGAATCTTCCCCGGTTTTTTTTTAAATTAAACAATAATTATTTTACTAAATCCCAGCCCATATCTTCCCACCGTTGCATCCCACCGTCACTTACACAAATAATATTATCTAAACCCGCTCCCTGAAGAGATTCTGCCGCCATTTTAGCGCGACCACCCATTTTACAGTGAACATAGACATTCTTATATTTTTTAAGAGCATCAACTTCACCAGCGACTTCTTCATGGCCAGTATTTTGAGCACCTTTAATATGCCCCTCATTAAATTCAGAAGCAGATCGAACATCCAAAATTAAGTCATCAGAGGTAAGATTTCCTACACGATTATGCAATTCATCAGCTGAAATATGCTCCATAACATCTCCTAAAAAAAAGATAAATAATACGAATTATAAAATAAAAATTAAATCAAAAAAACAAAAGAATACAATTATTAATATAGTCTCACTATGAGAAATATAAATATACTAACTTACTCTAACTAATTAAAAAATAACACTATATAGAAAAGAAGATATTTCCAAAACAGAAAATAAAAGGTAAATAATACCAGAATGATAAATAAAAAAATAAATATAGAGTAATTATCAAATAAAGATCGCATAAATAAAAGCTTATTATAAAAGACTTTACAGTAAATAGACATCTCCCCAATAAATAATTTTACTATTTGGTATAGGTATTGCTCTATCTAAATATATAAATCAAAACAAACAAGGATTTAAAATGCACGAAGGTCTAATCATAGCAGCGTCGGGCGGGGTAAAGCAGCAAATAAAAATGGACGTATTAGCAAATAATATGGCCAACATGAATAGTGCGGGATTTAAATCTGATGGACTAACTTTTAGAGAAATATACCCACCATTTGACGAAAAATCAAGCGTAATGGCAGGTCAGAATTCATTACAACCACCGAACGATTCTAGTGCAAACGTAGCATATGTTGCTGTAGATGATTTTTATACAGATCATTCTCAAGGAATAATGCAAAAGACAGGGAATGCACTCGACTTAAGTTTGGAAGGGGAAGGATTTTTTCAAGTAAAAACCCCTAACGGAATTCGATATACAAGAAACGGAAACTTTAGAATGGATAACCAAAATAATTTGGTTACACAAGATGGAAATTTTGTTCTTGATGAATCACAACAGCAAATCACAATTGACGCAAATGGTGGACAAATAGCAATAGGGAAAGCTGGGAATATTACAGTTGGTAGAGGTTTACAAAATATTCAAGCTGGACAAATTAGTCTAAATGAATTTGAAAATCAAAAAGTATTGGTGAAAGAGGGAAATGGACTATACCAATTAATGGACCCAGAAGTGGAACCAATCCCAGCTACTAATATAACAGTACACCAAGGATATCTAGAACGGTCAAATGTAAACTCAATAGAAGAAATGACAAATATGATAACGGCCATCCGGGCATTTGAAGCCTATCAAAAGGTAATACAGACTTTAGACGAGGCGGATGACCAGGCTGTCAATTCAATTGGAAGAGTAGTCTAACAACATATAAAAATAAAACTACAAGAAGAAAGGGACCAGATGATTAGAGCTTTATACACGGCAGCGACAGGAATGAATGCACAAGAATTAAATGTAAGCGTAATTTCCAATAATATTGCCAACGTAAACTCGGCGGGATTCAAAAAAAGTAGAGCTGAATTTCAGGACCTGATGTATCAAAACCTCCGGTTAGTTGGAACACTATCTCCAAATGGAGATCAAGTTCCAACGGGTACGCAATTAGGACTAGGAACTAAAACGGCATCAGTATCAAAAATATTTATACAAGGAGATTTTATTCAAACACAAAAAGATTTAGATTTAGCAATATCAGGAAAGGGATTTTTTCAAATTACTCAACCCGACGGAACAATTGGTTATACAAGAGCAGGCTCTATGAAGCTAGATAATACCGCACAAATGGTAACAGCAGATGGATTAATACTTGAACCGGCAATTACGGTACCACCAGATGCATTAAACGTTTCTGTTGATACCCAAGGAAGCGTATCAGTTCTGCAACCAGGAGCTACAGCGCCAACAGTTTTAGGAACAATACAAATAGCTACATTCCAAAATGAATCAGGTTTGATGGCACTGGGAGCAAATATGTTCAAAGAAACAGATGCATCAGGCACAGCAACAATTGGTGGTCCAGGAACTGATGATCGTGGACAAATGCAACAAGGGTTTCTTGAAATGTCCAATGTCAGCGTAGTTGAAGAGATGGTTAATTTGATATCAGCGCAAAGAGCATATGAAACAAATTCAAGAACAGTACAGACGGCAGATGAAATGTTACAAACCGCTAACAACATGAAAAGATAAAACTAGGAAATAAAAATATGATTAATAAACGCAAAAAAAAATACTTTACCCTCTTAATAGCGTTGGGATTATTTCTAATCACAGCCTCAATATCTTGGGCAAAATCAGAAAAACCAATAGTAATTACCGCCGAAGAAATTAGAGAAAGAGCAGAAAATTTCTTAATGAATAACTTAGATTGGCCTCCTGAATCAATGGATATAAAGGTGAGATATGAGGCAAAAGACCTTTCGTTTAAGGAGGGGAACTTAAGCCTAGTATTTGATATGCGAAAAAATTCAAGAGCAATCGGACGAATACCGCTAACGGTTCAAGTCAAATTGAACGATAAGTTTATAAGAAGACTTCGCGTGGATGCAAAAGTAGGGGTCTACCAGGATGTAGTTAAAACGGTAAATTCAATTCAGCGTGGGAATGTAATCAGCGAATCAGACGTAATAATAGAACGAACACGATCAGAAAAAATATTTCAAAATGTTGCAACTCAGTTGGATAAGGTAATCGGTAAGGCAGCGAAAAAAAATATTCAGATTGGGAAAATAATAAAAATTAGAGACATGAAAGAAGTCCCCACAATTAAAAGGGGATCAAGAGTAAGGATAATAGCAAAAAGGGGATCTATGAGAATCACCGCACCCGGAGCTGCACGCGAAGATGGTTTTAAAAACAGTATTGTTCAGGTAGTGAACCTTGAGACAAAAAAACTAGTTTATGCAGAAGTAATTGATGCGAATACGGTCGAGGTAAAATTCTAAATGAAAATCAAATTTTTGAGGTTATATAAAAAAGTTTTGCTTATAGGATTATTATCAGCAACTTCCATTAATTTAGCAGGATGTGCAAACACGTTAAATTTATTAGATTCAAAGTCATCTAAAATTCCAGAAAAAATATATAAAAAAGCGACCCCAGTAAAATATAACGATGGAGGAATCTGGCCTGGAGACACAGCAAGAAACCTTCTTTTTGAAGACACTAAAGCAAGACAAATAGGGGATCTCGTGACGGTGGTACTAAATGAAATATCTTCATCAACTCAAACAGCAACAACAGACACATCTAATTCAGGAAGTCTAGGCCTATCAACAAGTGGTATTTTAGGTCTACCTAGTGATATGGGTATTAAAAATTTCCTTGGGATGGGGACGCCTTTTAACCCTGCAGCATCAGCGACTAATGAAAGAAGCAAGCAAGGTGCTGGAACAACAACAAGAAGTGGAACCTTAACAGGAACATTATCAGCAACGATTATTGCTATTAATGCAAGTGGAAACTTTCATATTGAAGGTAAACGTTCCGTAACAATAAATAATGAAGAGCAGTTAATGGTTCTAACAGGAATAATTCGTCCATCAGATGTAAATTACAACAATACAATTAATTCTTCATTAATAGCCGATGCGTCTATTACTTATTCCGGAGAAGGCGTAATCGCAGATGAACAACGCTCAGGTTGGATGATGAGAATTCTAAGTGTAGTGTGGCCATTTTAAAGATCAAACTTTTTTAAAAAAGGAAGTTAGTATTTTTAAATTTATTTAGCATAATTTTTTACACATGAATAAATTAAAAACCATGATTATAAATAAAACAAAATGAAAAAAATATCACCCATATATTTTTTAAAGAGATGGCTAATAGGAGCTCTTGCAGTGCTGATGACTTTATCATGCACGGCAGATATTGAAAATCTTGTTGGTCCTAGTTTTTCGGGATATACAATTGGAGTTACTGCACATTATGGGGGTGTAGGCATAGTTCAATCTTCTGGATCAGCAACCATTC
>CAJJDL010000240.1 GCA_905182935.1 uncultured Nitrospinaceae bacterium
ACCACCCACCTCAATTTGATCGGTCCCTCCAGTGATTTCTTCAAAAATGCTTTTTTCGCCATCGAGGTCGTGTCGATGTTGGTCAACATAAGATAACTCTACTGAAGAGCCGATTTCTATTTCACCAGAATCTGGAGATTCTTCACCGACAATCATGCGAAATAGCGTTGTCTTCCCAGTTCCGTTTGGGCCAATTAAGCCGACTACGGCTCCACGGGGTATAGAAAAAGACAAATTTTCAATAAGAATATTATCACCATATGCCTTGGTTAAATTAGTGGCTTCAATTACTTTTTCCCCTAACTTAGGTCCAGAATCAATTTGAATATCGAGTGTGTTTTCATCAATTGTGACCTTCTGATCCACTAGTTTTTCATAGTCACTTATTCGGCTCTTATTTTTTTTTCGTCTTGCGCTGGGGCTTGCTCGAAGCCATTCTAATTCTTGGTCAACTTTTTTTTGTAGAGTTGAAGCAACTTTATTTTTTTGCTTCAACCGTTCCGCTTTGTGTTCAAGCCAGGCAGTCTAATTGCCTTCAAAAGGGGTGCCACGAGTATTTTCTAATTCAAGAATCCATTTTGTAATATTGTCCAAGAAATATCGATCATGTGTAGAAACGATAACGTTTCCGGAATAATTAACTAGAGTTTCTTCCATCCATTGCACTGTTTCGGCATCAAGGTGATTGGTAGGTTCATCTAGAAGTAGAATATCTGGTTTTTGTAAAAGAGTACGACATAATGCTACACGTCGAGCCTCACCACCGGAAAGCGTAGAAGACTTTTGATCGTCAGGAGGAAGTACGAGTGCATTCATAGCTACGTCAATTTGCCGGTCCAACTCCCATCCATCTGCTGAGTCAATTTGGTCTTGCAGTCGACCCATCTTTTCGAGGGCCTTCTCCATTTCTTCATCTGATAAAGGCTCACCCATTTTTGCGCTTATTTCATTAAACTCATTTAGGAGATTTTTTATGTCAGAAAAAGCCTCTTCAACATTTTCTCTTACAGTTTTAGTCATATCCAGTTGAGGTTCTTGAGAGATAAATCCAACTCTAATCCCTTTAAGAGGTTCAGCTTTACCATCAAACTCTTTGTCTTCACCAGCCATAATTTTTAAAAGAGTTGATTTGCCTGATCCATTTTCACCGACGATGCCAATTTTTGCTCCGTGGTAAAAAGACAAATGGATATTTTCTAAAATAGTTTTAGTGCCGTATGATTTTTTAAGGTCACTGATGGTAAAAACGTATTCTCCTGCCATAGCTATCCTTTACTTCCTTTGTAAGATAATAAAATCGAATCGGTTATTATGGCAGACTTTCATTTTAAGTTCATCTGCCATCCATGAAAAAGTTTTTTGACTATAGAACGCGATATGTGTTGGGTCGCGTTTATAATACCATTTACCAAATGAATCAAGGCATAAGTTATTTTTTTTGATCGGATAAAAACGAGTCATCACAGCAAGGTATCCATTGGTTGATATTTTTTGAATTAGGTGCACTAGATCTTCCCTTGGTTTTTTTATGTGTTCGAAGGTTTCGGTTGAGATAATTAGGTCATATTTTTGATTCGGTTTTTCCTCGGGAAAGAAATTTGGATCGTAGATACTCGCGTCATAACCTTGCCTCTCAAAGAGAGTTTTGAGAACAGGTGCATAACCACAACCGTAATCTAAAACTATTTTAACCTTAGGGCATACTTCTTTAATTGTATTTATTTTTTTTTGAAACATTTCCACATACCCTTTGTTTTGCAAATTATTGTCATGCTCTAGGTAACGACTAACTTCCTCTTTTTTGGAAATAAAAAATTGAGAGGGCACGAAAATAAGAAAGCACTTTGGGCAGAGCCAATACTCCCTTAGATCTGCTTTCAGGATTAAACTTGGGTGATGGCAGTCACAAAGGGGACATTTCATTCGATGTGGTGGGAGATTAGTTTGTTATCGTTAGGGTTTTATTTTACTTGATTCAATATATACAGTAGATATAATTATTCCAAAATACTTATAGAGGCTTAGAGCCCTAATTATTAGTTAATAAAATACTCGGAGCATAACATGGTAGCCTATGTCAATGGAAATGGAGTTCGTCCTGGTTACGTTATTAAACATAACGATAAGCTTTATCGAGTCATGACTTCTGAACATAGAAGCCCTGGAAAAGGGCGGGCTTTTTGTCAGGTTAAACTTAGAAACCTTCTGGATGGTTTGCAAACAGAAGTGAAGTTCCGAGCTGACGAGCAGGTTGAACGTTGTGCATTAGAGCAGATAAATATGGAATACCTCTATAAAGATTCGGCAGGCCATTGCTTTATGAATTGTGAAACCTATGAGCAAATATTTATTGATGAGCAGCTATTGAAAGACAGTATTAAGTTTCTTCTTCCGAATACTAAAGTTCAAATAGAATTTTATGAGGAAAGACCTTTAGGCGTATCTCTTCCTGAAGCGATAGAGCTGGAGGTCACAGATACCGATCCCCCATTCAAGGGTGCTACTGCTTCTGGAAGTGGTAAACCAGCTACTCTTGAAACAGGCCTTGTTGTCACTGTGCCAAATTTTATAGAAATTGGAGAAAAAGTTAAAGTGTCCACCACATCCGGTGACTATCTTGAACGAGTAAAAAAATAGCTTTTCTTTTTGAAGAATTATTGTCCTAATGCATAAAACCAATTCCCTATGCAATTCGTTAAATTGTTGATTATTTGTTCCGTGAATTAGGGGAATTATCCCATGTAGTCAATTGATTTGACAATAAAGTTTGGTTTTACTATATTGGCATTGAAGACTTATTTAATTGAAAACAAATAATTTATAGGGTTATTTCTCCTTTTGGAGTAGGTCCAACTTAAACTAACCGTGCAGGAAACCGTACCTGAAAATTCTTTAAACGTGATCAACTTGATGCTGAATTCCAGCATCATGGCCAAAAGTGTTCTATTGCTTTTACTTTTGTTCTCTGTCGTGTCGTGGGCTATTATTTTACAAAAGTACTTCTTTTTTAAAAACGCAAAAAATGAAGACATGCGTTTTCTTTCCTACTTTTCTAAATCCAGTAATTTAATGGGTATTTACGATTACGCTCGCGAACTAGAATGCAGTACTGTTGCGCGTGTTTTTTTGGTTGGATACCGAGAGCTATATATACAACAGGAAACTGCTCAAGAAAAAAATCCCAAAAGGACCCATCTAGATGATGAAAAAAATGTATCAGTAAAGGATCTTAAAGGCATAACCTTGGCACTTAATAAGGCTATCAATGCAGAGATCAGTCGATTATCACGGCGTTTAGATTTTTTAGCAACAACAGGGAGCACGGCGCCCTTTATAGGCTTATTTGGTACGGTATGGGGAATTATGACGTCATTTAGCGCGATTGGGTTTCAGGGTTCAGCCAGTATTGGAGGTGTTGCTCCAGGAATTGCCGAGGCACTAATCGCGACAGCAGCTGGCTTGATAGCGGCGATACCAGCAGTTATTTTCTACAATTACCTTAGCGATAAAATTAGAGTGTTTACTAGCGACTTGGATGACTTCTCCCATGATTTTGTTTATTTATTAGAAAAAAATTATGTAAAGGATACTTCGTCAGCTCAATTTAATGACTTGGACCTAATTTGATCACCAGTTAATTAAAGTATGTTTCCTGTGGTATTGGCTTATGTTGAGAAGAAGACGACCTATGATGGCGGAGATCAACGTGACGCCTTTTGTCGATGTTATGTTGGTTTTATTGGTCATATTTATGATCACAGCTCCCCTGATGCAGCATGGTTTGGAAGTGCAACTTCCGAAAGAGTCCACCAAGCCAATTCCAGTTAAAGAAGTTCCTTCAATAACACTAAATATCAATAAAAAAGTTTTCTGGAATAAGGACGAAGTTGTAAACCTAATGATTCTTTCTCGAAAAGTAGAAGAGTATATAAATAAAAATCAGAATGGGGGGGTATACTTGAAGGCTGATAAGGCATTAGATTATGGGTTTGTTATGCGAGTGATTGCCACAGTTCGGAGAGCTGGAGTAGAAAATATTGGGATGGTGACAGAGCCTTGAACCCATGCGTTTTGAATTTATACAATCAATTGACTTTAATCAGATGTTGGTCTATTCGACCTTTGTCCATCTCGTTTTTTTGACATTTGTCATGTTCCTTCCAGATTCCAGGGATCAGGAACAGATTGTTGTCCCCACCTTTCGGCTAAATCTCATTAAGTTACCTAAAGCAGTTAAGTCAGATTTAGAGCCTAATAAAAAGTCTTTAAAATCAATTAAGAAAAAGACTGTCTCTAAAAAACCAACTACAAAACCAATTAAGAAAAAGACTGTCTCTAAAAAACCAACTACTGGAAATGTAAAACTAAAAAAGAAAAAACTTAAGCCTCTGATAAAAAAAAGCTCTCCTTCTAAGCCCTTAACTAGAGAGTCGAAGGCTAGAAAAAAAATACTTGCAGACTTAGAGTCTTTTGAAAGTAGCCAGTCCAAGAAATCAGTTTTAAAAGAATTAGATCAGTTAGCTCGCCTTGCTCCTGAAGTCAAGAGCATGAAGGAGGAAACATTCGTAGAGGTAGAGAAAAAAAGTGTGCCCAAATATCCATTAGTGCCTAAACCTCTGCCATCCATTGAAAAACTTAGGGTCAAGGAGAAAGAACTTGAGGTCAAGTTGTCTAAAAAACCTGTAAAAATTAACTTAGATAGAAAAACTCAAACAACATCGCGTTTAATTAAAGAATTAGAGGCAATGGAGAATAAGAAAGTATATCCTGCGGATAATTTTTTGGATAAAATGCAATTGGAAAAACTTGGTTCGCCTTCGGCTTTTAATAATATCAAGGGAGAATCGTTGGCAACTGTAGTTAAAAAATTTGAAAAACTCAAAGTTTCATCAGAAGAAATTAAAATCGATATTTTTCAGGGTCGCATGGTTGTTAAAGAATTTAAGACAACCATTCGAAAAGGCGAAGCCCCAGTTCCTAAAACTGATTCGGAGCTTGAGGTGTCAAACGCTTTATCAGACTATGTAGGGAAAGTTTATAAACGTGTTTATTCTAATTGGAAAACCCCTTTCGGAGTAAAAATTAAAGATGTAGTAGTGTCATTTAGCATTTTCCCAAAAGGAAATATAAACAATCCTGTGATTCTCGAAAGCACAGGTGATAAAACCTTAGATGCAATTGCAGTCAGTGCTATACTTAGTTCAGTTCCGTTCCCTATATTACCTGCTGAATTGCTACGACCTAACCTTAAAATAAGCATAGTATTTAAATATGTTCCTGAAAATAAATAGGTTCCTTTTAAGATTTTTGTTTCTAGCTATCGTTTTATATTCGATTTGGCCAATCTCATTTGTGGCGGCTGATCCAGGCGTTCGTATTGAAATGAAGCGCACTACCCATGAAAATGTGAGAGTGGCTGTAACTCAGTTTACTCTCATGAAAGGCAGTGCCGGTTCTAGAAGACTAGAGTTAGAAGCTTACAAAATTTTAAAAAATGACCTTAGATTGTCAGAAGTATTTTTACAAATAGAGCCTAATGTTTATAAAAATTTAGAACAAAAAGAATTAGGAGAAAACGGGGTTGATTTGTGGGCTTGGCATCAGTTAGGTGCACAGTGGCTTATTAAGGCAGAGTACGGAATTTTTAATGGAAAACTGTCATTGACCTTTCGTTTGTACGATACGGTAAGCGAAAAGTTTTTGCTTGGTAAACGTTATTCCGTCACTAAAAATTTTTTATTACGAAAAGTCATTCACAGATATGCAGATGAATTGGTTCTTCAATTAACAGGTAAACGAGGTGTAGCTGAAACTCAAATTGCTTTTCTGTCTCGCAATAACCAAAATACGGAAATCTTTTCCATTGACTTTGATGGCTATAATTCAAAAAAAATAACAAATGATAATACTCTTAATTTGACACCCGCCTGGTCGCCCACTGGTAGATGGCTTATCTATACATCTTACGCTGGGAATAATCCAGACCTAGTAATGATTGATCGTTATAATAAGTTACAAAGAAGAGTGCTTTTGCATATGTCCGGTCTTAACGCAGCGCCTTCTTGGTCGCCTGTTGATGACCGCCTTTGCCTAGTTTTAAGTAAGGATGAGAATTCCGAGATTTATATTTTAGAAAATAATCGCAAGCTACGGCGCCTGACTCGACATTTCAATATTGACACTTCACCTACTTGGTCGCCTGATGGGAAAAAAATTGCATTTACTTCAGATCGGTCAGGAAGGGGAGCACCACAAATATATATAATGGATGCTTTACTCGGTGATAAAGGCGGAGTTGAACGGATCTCTTATAACTCTTCATATAACGATAACCCTGCTTGGTCACCGGATGGAGATAAAATTGCTTATACAGCTCGAGTTGGAAGGCAGTTTCAGATAAAAATTTATAATTTGATAACGAAAAATAGTACAGTGTTTACAAAAAGTATTGGCAACAAGGAACAGCCTAGCTGGTCTCCAGATGGTCGTTTCTTAGCTTATAGGCATAAAAAAGGATCAACAAAACAGACCTACATCCAACGTTTGGGAAGTAATAAGGTTCGCCAGCTAACATTTGGCGTAGGTGGAGGTACTAATCCCAGTTGGTCACCATATTTAAAACGTTAAATAGTGTGTTGAGTTATTTAAATTTAAATAGTTGCAATAGCCTTCAGAGAGTATTAAAATATGAAACAATTTTTATTGACCCAAAATAGTGCTAAAAGCTAAAAAGCTTTTGGAGTAGCAATATAACTACAATGAGATTGCGGGTGAGACAGGTCTTTCTACCAAAATAACCATATTTTTTTTCATGTGCTTAGAAGAATCGGTCAGGGGGGTGTTTTAATTGTTTAAGTTCGTAATAATTTTATTAAATAACTAGTCTGAGGAAGA
>CAJJDL010000241.1 GCA_905182935.1 uncultured Nitrospinaceae bacterium
AGACCCATATTTTTTTTTAAGAGTTGTTAGCAAACTCTTAACAGGACCTTCAGGAAGGCCGGAGGCTTTCATTTCTGGATTATTATCAAAAAAGTGATGGTTATTATTCCAATCAGAGTTGGAAACATCAAAAGAAATCTACGTATTATATAAGCAGTCATTGGAATAATTTACTGGAGAGAAGATCCTGAGTTTCGAGCTTGTTTTAGTTGCTTGGATTTTTTTGTATCCAACCACCACCATTCAAGAATATTATTTTGTATAACTGCTTGAGATGCATTTATTTTTGGTCGTGAAAATTTATTCCAATAGACAACTCGATCATATGAAGTATACCAATTCGGAACTATATAAAATTGATGCGTAAGGATTCTATCCATTGCTTGAATTGCGTGAATTAATTCATTTCTAGATTTTGCTTTGACGATGATTTCTATTAATTCATCGATTGCTGGGTTCTTAACACCCATATAATTTCTAGACCCAGGAGTTTTTTCAGCCTCACTGCTCCACATGGAACGTTGCTCGTTCCCTGGTGAGCGACTTTGTGGATAGTTAGCAACAATCATATCAAAATTGAAGTTACGAAGGACCTCTTCATATTTTGCTATTTGAACCACCTCGATATTCATTTCTATTCCAATTTTTTTTAGATTATTTTTATAGGGTTCAACGATTCTTTGGAATAGTGGGGAGTTAAGAATTAACTTTACAGCCATACGCTCTCCATTTTTTACTCGTATTCCATCAGAGCCTATTTTCCAACCTGCAGAATCTAATAAAGTATTAGCTATTTGAATATTTTGTTGTATGGGTATTCCTTGGCCAGGTGTGCCAACTGGTTTGGTGATTGATGTTTTTGGAACATAAGAAGACCCATATTTTTTTTTAAGAGTTGTTAGCAAACTCTTAACAGGACCTTCAGGAAGGCCGGAGGCTTTCATTTCTGGATTGTTATCAAAATAACTTTCGTTACGTGTGTATTGACCATAAAAAAGATTTTTATTACTCCATTTAAAATCAAATACCATTGCAACTGCAGCACGTATTTTTCTAGAGGAAAATAATTTATTACGCTGATTCATTACCAAACCTTGCATGCCAGCGACTCTAGTATGAGGAAATTTATCTCTAAGGTAATATCTTTTCTTTACAAAATCGCCTTTATAATCCAGTGCCCAGTCACGTGAACTATTTACCATATGTACGTCAAAATCACCTCCTTTAAAACCTTCTCTCATGGCAACTGGGTCTAGGTATATTTTCCATGTCACTTTATTAAAGTTATATCGTCCTTTATTTAAACCAATATTATTACCCCACCAATTAGGATTTTTTTCAAATGTTATATGCTTTCCAAATTCATAAGATTTTATTTTATAGGGGCCACTTCCTACTGCTATCTCATCAAAATCTGATCCAAATGATTTCTCGACAGCTCCATAAATATGCTTAGGAAATATTGTCATTTGACCCGTTATTAGAGGGAGTTCTTGATTGTATATAGAAAATGTATATTTGATTTTATGTGAGTCTATTTTTTCGACACTTTTAATATCTTTAAAATACTGTTTGTAAAATGGACGATATTCAGGATCTTTTAATAAATCATATGAAAAAATAAAATCATCAGCTGTTACTGGGTGACCATCCGAAAATAGGGCGTTTTTGCGGATATGGTATATCATTGTCATACGATCATCAGCCAGAATAACTTTTTCTACTAGGCTCCCGTATTGAGAAAAGGGTTCATTATCATCTGCGGAGCTATCCATTGCTGTTTGAAAAATTAAACTATCTATCCCCGGTGCAGCGACACCTTTGAGAGATGAAGGGTTTAATTTTGTGAATGCACCAAAGTCAGCTAATACCAGGTGTCCACCCTTAATAGCATCCGGATTACTATATTCGTAAGGTTGATCAATTTTGTACTTTAAATTTTTAGGTCCATACAAAGATAGTCCATGCAAGGAGTTTGCAGAAATGGAGATAGTAAAAAAAATGCTATAAAAAAGAGGTATTAATAAATATATCAATACTTTAAGAGTGTTAGGTTTAATCATTATTTTATACATACACATATTTTAACACTCTCTTGATAAATAAAAAATTGTTTTAGGTTGATAGAACTTATTTAAATAATAAATTTAGTTTCTTGAAATAGGGCTACCCTAAATTTTTTTTCGTCCCTTGCTTGTGAACATTTATAATTTTTGTTAACCTTCAAAGGTAATTATGATTATATTCCATCCTTAATAAAGTAGTTCCTGTATAATTCTCATATATGATTGAAAAAAATAGATTAACCCGAAAAATAAAAATTGGTTCTCTCGTTATTGGTGGTAATTCTCCGATAGCTGTTCAAAGTATGACTGCTACTCAAACACAAGATTTGGATGTTACCGCTCGACAAATCGAGATTCTTGAACAGGCGGGTGCCGATGTTATTAGGATAGCGGTAGATAACGAGGCTGATGTTAAAGCGCTTAAATTTCTTCGCGAAAAATTTCCAAAGCCAATTTTTTCAGTGGATCTTCAAGAAAACTATAAGCTGGCTCCTAAAGTGGCTCCTTTCGTTAATAAAATACGATATAATCCGGGGCATTTATTTCACTTAGAAAAAAATAAGCCAATACGAGAAAAAGTGAAATTCATCGTTAATGCAGCTTTATCCAATGATTGCGCTATTCGCATCGGAGTTAATTGTGGTTCTATAGACCCTGACTACAAAGAAAAATTCAAAGAAGATCTTATCGAGGGAATGGTTCGATGTGCTGTTGACCATTGTGAAATACTGGACGACCTAAATTTCATGAATTACTGTGTGTCTCTTAAGGATTCAGACTTTGATAAAGTTATTGATGCCAATCGTAGGTTTTCTAAGGAACGCCCAGATGTTCCATTACACCTGGGGGTGACTGAGGCAGGCTTGCCACCTGAAGGTATTATTAAAACTCGGATTGCATTAGAACAACTTATATCTGCTGGAATTGGTGATACTATTCGTGTATCCCTCACATTACCTAACGAACAAAAAGGTGAGGAAATAAAGGTCGGTCGTGAAATACTTAGCGATATAGAGGCTGGTAGGTTTCGGTCTGTACCAAAAAATTTTTTAGAAGGCCTTAATATAATTGCTTGTCCGAGTTGTTCGCGTGTCGAAAATGATAAATTTGTAGATTTAGCCGAAGAAGTACGTCAAATGACAAAATATGCTGAATCGCATAAAGTTACTATTGCTGTGATGGGATGCAGGGTTAATGGTCCTGGAGAAACTGATGATGCAGATCTCGGTCTTTGGTGCGGTCCATCTAGAGTAAATTTAAAGAAAGGCACTGAATCATTGGGCTCATATTCCTATGAGGAAATCTTAGAGCATCTTAAAACAGAACTTGACCTTATTATCGCCTCGAGAGTTGATCAGAAAAGTGCAATGAGTTAAAGCTGTTTTCTAAAGCTATAGCCCTTTGGAGTGTTGGTTTTGTCGTTAAACTTTTTTAGTTAGGAAATTATCATGGAACTTGTTGTTGAAGAATTAGAATCACTTAAACGAAAACTAGACATAACAATTCCAAAGGAGGTTGTTACAGAGAGAATAGATAATGCATATAAAGAATTAAGCCATCAGATAAAAATGCCAGGGTTTCGTTCAGGAAAAATTCCTAGAAATATTCTTGAGAAGCAAGTTCCTATCCAGTCTTTTACAAATATGTTTCAAGAGTTATTGCAGGAATATTATGAAAAGGCTCTTCGTGAAAGTGGAATTGTTCCTGTGGGAGCACCTGAAATTGATAATTCTGACTTTCAGAATGTAAAGAAAGATAACCCGCTTAAATTTTCTGTAACTTTAGATATTAAACCTGAGGTCAAGGTTAATAATTATAAAGGTCTTAAAGTTGAGAAGGTCGATATCCGTATACCTGATGAAGAAATTCAAACCGCTGTGGATAGTATTCTAGCAACATATGGTACTCATGAGCATCATGAGGATGACCATAAAGCGGAGAAAGGTGACTATCTAACAGTTGACTTTGAGGGTTTCCATGATGGGGAACCATTAGAAAATGGAAATGCTAAGGATATGGTAATTCGTATTGGTGATAATAAAATGATCAAAGGGTTTGAAGATGAGCTTATCGGTCATGTATTAGGAGAGGAGTTTGAGGCTAAAGCTTTATTACCGGCGAATTGGAATAATAAAATTAGCCGGGTACGTATACCGGTTCCCGGCTCTAAAGATAAATTGCCTGAAGATGTAGCCGTTTTTAATGTAAAAATTAAAGAAATGAAGAAGCTTGATTTACCTAACCTTACGGATGATATTATAGAAAAAGAAGGATTTGATTCAGCTGAGAGCTTTAGAAGGGGTGTTAAGACTAAGCTTCAGTCAATGTATGAGCAAAGAGAAGAAATGCGTATAAAAGAAGAAATTTTTAATAAGTTAGTTAAAGATAATCCAATTGAAGCTCCTGAAGGAATGGTCAAAAGTGAATTGAAATTTATGTTAGAAGGAATGAAGTTTCAGATTGAACAATCTGGCATGAAGCTTGAGGATTCAGGGTTTGATGAAGAAAAGGCAAAAGACGAGTGGCATGACAAAGCTGAAAGCAATTGCAAAGGGTATCTTTTATTAGAAAATATAGCTTCTTTAGAAGATATTCATGTAAGTCAATTTGACCTAGAAGAAGAGTTCAAGTCCCTCGCTAGTCAAAGTAAGCAAAAGCCTGACGATGTAAAAAATCGAATGATGGCAAACCCAGAAGTTATAAAACATACAAGTTCGAAAATTCTTGGACGAAAATCATTGGATTTTATTTATTCAAATTGCGAGTTTAATTTTGTTGAAACACTTACAGCAAAAAAATAATGATAAAGAGTCCTTAAAGGTAATATTGTGGCTAAAGTAAAATACATAAAAGTTTTAAAATGTGATGACTTAGAAATTGGTAAATCTGCTATCATTGAAGTTGGTGATAAAGAGATAGCCCTTTTTAATTATAAAGGGGATTATTATGCTATTGATAATATTTGCCCGCATAGAGGTGCTCCTTTAGGAGAAGGACGAATTGAGGAAGGTATTCTTATATGCCCAAACCATGAATGGCGTTTTGAACTAAAAAGTGGATGGTGTCCTCAGAACCCAGAGCTTAGCACTGAGGTGTATCCGATTAAAGTTCATGAAGATAAAATCTATGTAAGATTAGAGAAACCA
>CAJJDL010000242.1 GCA_905182935.1 uncultured Nitrospinaceae bacterium
AAATGGGTCAAAGGCGCAACAGTGATAGAAGGAGTGGACTATTCAGGCTTGGAAGGTAAAATCTGGCAGGCAGTCAATGCCTGTCCTGTTGAAGTAATTAAATATGAGTAAGTCTAAAATAGGTTAATGGAAATCAGCATTTGACTTAGTAGTCGATGAGGCAAAGTATGAACACAAAACGGCTTGCAACAGAGCATTTGGGTTACACTTAAAAAATTATCCAACTGGGAACCTCCCCCAAAAATAATTTTTTTGTTAAAAGTTAGTTTGGTAATAGCGTAATCATTTATAGAGGTTATTATGAATTTCACTGCGGCTTAACTCATAAGCTACTTTCTTTAGCTGTAATGTTAGTGCCCACGAAACCTAAAAAGTTTTTTAAAGTCACTTTTTTGTTTATCTAGAGAACGTTTTGTATGAATGACACGAGGGCTTGGATGATACAGAGGAAATAAAATAAATTTGCCGATGGGCAAAGGAGTTGCGACGACATCTGCCAATTTAAAGCGTGTCTCAAAAATTCGATTAATAGCTTCTAGGCCAACTCCGCCCACTGTTGAAATTATTTTTGGAGTTATTATATTAATTAAGTTTTCTAAAAAAGGAATGCAGTTATTTATTTCTTTTGTAGTAGGACGTCGGTTATTGCCATCTTTCAGTGGATTACACAATACTGCATTAGTGATAAAAACATCTTTTCTCTTGATACCAACATAGTTAAGAAGCTGCTCAAAATTATCTCCAGATCTATCTCCGTGAAAAGGAATGCCAGTGCGTCCTGAGCCAAAGCGACCTGGTGCTTCAGCAATAAATATCAGGTCAGTATAGAGAGAGCCGTTTTTCGAACTTAGTATTGCAGGGAGATCAGACATCGCAGGACAAAGTCTGCACAGGGAAGAGCTTTTTGATAGCCTTTTAAAGTTTTTTTCTTTGTCCAACATGAGTCAACTTCCACCATTTTCTTCCTCTTCGTCCTCTTCTTCTCCCCCATCATCTCTGGGGCTACAAATAACGAAGAATCCAACTAACATAAGGATACTGGCAATGATTGTAAGAACCATATCCATATACGTAACCTTTAAAACGGTTTGATAGTAGCGAGATAGATCATTCCTGCTCCAATCAAGAAAATAGGGATGTGAACCATCATGGCATATTTTTTTGGTAATACATCGGCTTGAATTTGTTTGCCATTGAGAATTCCGAAGATTATTAAAATAATTAGTAACCCAAGTTTAAGGAATATCCAGTTGCCCCCAGAGAATACATCCACTTTTAAAGATAATACTATTCCTGAAATTATTGTGACGGCTAAAATAGGGTAATAAATAAACTTATGAATTCTTTTTTGTATGTTTTTAGCTCCGTCTATCTCGCCCTGGTTTTTAAGACGCAAACGAAAAACAACAGTCAAAGATTGAAGAAATAAGGTGCCAACGACGAGACACATTGAGATGCTATGGAGAGTTAAAAAAAAATTATTCATAGTTAATTTATTATAATTTTAAAGTTTAAGAAATTGTTCTCGACAGAGGGCATTAACTTTTTTTCCAGTAGACTCTGCTTGCTGCAATCAATGCCATTCCAATGCCACAATAAATTCCGGCTACTACAACATATCCTCCTATGTAGGAATTAAACTCTCTCAGTAAAAAACCAAGCAGCATCATTCCGGCTATTAGCCCATAAAATGGACCAGAAAAAATATTGTAAATTTTTAATGGGGGGATTAGCTGGTCTATTCGATTACGATTTCGCAAAGCTGTTTTACTTAGAACAAATGTCCCTTTAATTATTCCTATTATAATTCCCAAAACTATGGATATAATAATCGATTGATTGCTACTACTTTGCTCTTGGCTTGCTAATTGATAAAGACCAGAACCTCGGTAGATTAGAAGTCCACCAACTGTGACCCAGATAAATCCGGCGATTTGTAATAATCTCTGCTTGTCCACTGGATATCCCCTAAAAAATACCTGTTGATTGGTTAAGGTGAACTTTCAACAGGAAGGTTTTTAATTAAAATTTCTGTGTTTACAATAAGTTATTCGATTAAATCTTTGACTCGAACTGGTCGAGCAGCCATGCGACCAGTTTTGCTTTTAAACAGAAGCCTGACCTCTCCATTTCTTAGGTCCAAAATATAACCTTCGTTCCCTAACATTGCTTCATGGATCCAAATAGTTGGTAATGGACCTTTCGGAAAAATTGGATCAAGGTAGATTCTTTTTTCATATTTATCGTAATTTTCTTTATCGGCATCATAAAGTGTTTGTGCCTCAACTGTGGATGGGAGTCTCCAGTCATTGTGACCAGCAAACTTGAGACCACCTAAGTTTCGAGCATAATCATTGGCTTCGTCCCAACTGAACCACTTTGTTTCCGTTTGCCAGGAATCTTCTCGAAGCCAAGTTAAATTATTTACGGTATCCGTGATAGTGCCATCTCCATTATCTTGATATGTAGGCTTTTGGAATATAGTATTCATAGTTATTTAGAATTATGCTTCTTGAGGTTTGTGAGAAAGATCATCCAAAGCTAATTTTTTAAGGCGTTGTTTTAATTTATTGAGATCAAAGTGTTCGGGTTCAGTAAACTCTTTGTCTTTTAGTATTTTTTTAAATGACCGCCTAAGTAAACTATCAGACCAGCAAATAAAAGGTGTGCGACGCAAGATTTGTTTTACGGCTTTTCTAGAGATTTTAACATTTGCATTCGATTTTAACAAATCATGATTCTTGTGAAGCTCTGCTACGGTTTTCATAGCCATCCATAAAGGCCAGATACAAAATAGGCGAATCCTCATATAGCTTTTTGGTATTGCCAATATGAAATCAAAGGCATCAGTGAGGTGCCCGACGGTTTTATTAAGCAGGGTTTCTAATACTTTTAAGTCTTTTTCAGTTGATTTTCCAGCATGGAACTCTTCAAATGATAACCCATTAGCCTCTATATAACTGAGAGGAACATAAGACCAACCACGCCCACGGTCTGCTACAATATCCTTTGAAATATTTGTTATTTGGAGACCGAGACCAAAAGAAACAGCGGTATTACGCATTATTTTTTTATTTACGCTTGATAAACCTGATATCTCCTCTATGAAGAGATTGCATAACATTTCTCCGACAACTCCTGCAACAAAATAGCAATATTCCTCTAACTCTTCCGCATTTTCTATTAAGTTGGTCTGTTTGGAG
>CAJJDL010000243.1 GCA_905182935.1 uncultured Nitrospinaceae bacterium
TAATCTTAAGGAGATTGAAATATGAGCGTTTGCAAAAATATTTTAGAAAATAGTTTGCAAAAATTTCTAACACCGCTATTGGTATTAAGTTTCATAACTTTCACTAGCTTTGCTTTTGCCGAAGATAAGATTCGAGGAAAATATGAAGTCATCGGTTCTATAGAAAAACTCAAGGGAGCAAAACAGGTTGAAATGGCTGAATTTTTTAACTTCTCCTGCGGTCACTGTTATCGCTTTCTAGAATCCTCTAAAGCACTGCACGTTAAATTTAAAGATAAACTTTATCACAAAAAACACCCTATCTATTGGGGTCAACAAACTGATCTGCCATCCAAAGCGTTGTATATTTCTAATGAACTTGGAATTGAGGAAGAGTTTACCAAAGAGCTATTTGATACTAACTTTAAACTTCATATCGATATTTTTCAACCGAGAGTTATTCAGCGACTTTCTCAACACTATAAAATTGAACAAGAAATGAAAGCAGGAATGAAATCTCCAGACATTGAAATTAAAGTTAATGAATCACTTGCTCTTGCAAAAAAATATAATGCTAATGAGACACCGACTATCATCCTAAATAAAGTACTAAAGGTAACTCCCAGTATTTCCGGGGGTACTATCGAAATGATGACAAAAAACCTTGAACTTATCATTGGGGATATTTTGGCCTATAATTAACTCAATTTTTCTACAAGGCAAACTCGATAACAATTGGTCGTGAATAATGACACCTTACTTCTTATACAAAAAAAAAGGGCTCCTAATAACTACCGTTTTATTGGGGTTTCTTTTACTAGTTCCATTAGGTAGTAAGAACCCTTTAGAAAACTTCCTAACTGTTGCTGAAGCAGGATTTTTCGATAACGAGCTGAGTCTTTTTGATGAAATTGTCGACCTGGTGGGAGATAAATACGTTTACACCCCTAACTATAAAAAAATGCTCACGGCTTCTATCGAAGAGATGATTAAGTCTCTTGACGATGAAAATATCACTTTAAAGCATACGTCTGACCTGCAGTCCATCTCGAAGTATTCTACAAAAATTGACTACAAGCTTGACTACAACAGAGAGAAATCCATAGCAACTTTCAAGAAAGTATTTTATTTCTTATCAGAAGATTTTAAAGAAAAACTGGACAAGCAAAAACTAGAGATAGCTGCTGTAACAGGTCTCATGAATTCTTTAGACCCCTACTCTCAATACATGGACGTTGACAGCTTTATTAGATCTATGCGTGACACAGAGGGAAAATATGGCGGTTTAGGCATGGTTATGTCAATAAAAGACAACCTTCCATATGTTGTAAAAACAATAAAAAACTCTCCTGCGCAACGTGCAGGAATTCTCCCGGGTGATATTTTTAAAAAAATAGACCGATTAAATATTGAGAAGGTTCAGATATCAGAACTTGCTGACATGATAAGAGGACAACCGAACACTAATGTCATTATATCTTTGTATAGACCATCTGATAAAAAAATATATAGTTACTCCCTGAACAGGGAAATAATTGCTATTGAAACAGTCGAATATCAAATGATGGAAAATAATATAGGGTCCATTAAAATAACTAGCTTCTCTAAACAAACAAATAACCAACTAAAAGAAGCATTATTAAAAGCAAAACAGGATAAAGTACAAGCCTTTATTCTTGACTTAAGAAATAACCCTGGTGGTCTGCTTGACCAATCAGTAAAAGTCGCTAGCCACTTTCTTTATCAAAATCGCCTCGTTGTTTATACACAAGGAAGAAGAGTAACTGATAAAATTGACTACAGAGCAAAGTACAAGAATAGCCTCCACTCTATACCCGTCGTCATTCTTATAAATCAAAATAGCGCAAGTGCAGCAGAAATTGTCGCAGGTGCATTGCGCGATTCGGGAAAGGCATTAATTATTGGGGAAAACTCTTATGGGAAAGGTACTGTGCAAACTATTTTTCGAACTAGCGACGGGTCCGGACTTCGCTTAACGACCTCAAAATACTATACTCCTTCTGGAGTCGATATCACAGCACACGGAATAATCCCAGAAATTCATATAATTAAGAACTATGCCAAAACTAATAGCTTGTCATTCCCCAATAAATCAAAAGTCACGTCCATGAAAGTCAATGATAATTCGTTAATCGAATTAGAAGAAACTCAAATCAAAAATTTTGTTAAAAAATATTATACCGAGATGACTGAAACCTCAGACCCAACATTTCAATTTGCAAAAATACTAATTAAAAACGTATCAGTTGCCAATAAAAAGAAAACGTTAGAAAAGGCCCGTGAACTAGCAGCTAATATTCATTACTAACACAAAATAGGAGGCAGTGAGATATTTCAATGAATATCATCAATATTGATTATGAAAAAAAAATACTACGAAGTGACTTTTTTACGTGGCAAATTATTGCCAACGATAAAAATAAATTTCTTCTTTTACAACGGGAGGACAATGGCCGCTATCATGCAGCTGAAGCAGACGTAAAGAAAAAACACCTCTGGGAAGTAAAGGAGATAACATTCCGAGGGCCTGAAGGCGATACGTACTTCTTTGACGAAGAAATAGGGATAGACAAAATCTAAAAGACCAAAATGAGCGCTAACAACTCAAGAAAAGACTATCTTAAGCTATATTTAATAAAGCTTCAAAGATTTAAGGTGACCTAAGGACTTTCTAAGTGCCTCTTTAGTTTGATTGGTTAAAAAATTTCCCCGCAAATCAAGTTTTTTTAGGCTTTTAAAATGATGCGTATTTCCAAAAGCCATTGCTCCCGCATCGCGAGTTTCTGTCCAGCCTAATTCCATTTCTTCTAAGTTTGGAAAACTACTAGACCTAGCTAAAAAGGCAGAGCCCTTGTCACCCAAAAAATTATGTCGCAGTATCAAAGTTTTTAATTTAAGCAAAGGAGATTGCTTTGAAAATAACTCTGCGCCAATGGTAGTTATTTCGTTGTACCTCAAATCTATCTTTTTAACATTTTTAAGAATATTACTACCGATCAAAAACTTAAGACCCTGATCTCCTATTTTTTTTCCAGAGAGATCTAACAATGCTCCATTTTGTTTCAAACTCTCCTGAATAAGAATATTATAGTCGACTGAAACCTTATCTAGTTCATGTGAAAAACTCGATGATCTTTCAAGAGCCAAGACGAACAAACAGGCAACAAAAATAAATAAAAACTTGATGCTCGCAAACAAAACTTTAATCGTCATCACCATCTAGATTATCATCAGCTGGCATTTTAGGGTCATCCCAACCAACCACTTGATCATCATCATCATCCTGGTAAATAAAATCTTTCAGATCATCTAAGTGTAAGTTACATAACCGGGTCCCACACTTTGCTTTCTTTAATGCATCTATACCCTGTTTTCGAACACGGTTAGAGGTAAGGAATAGATACCGAAGCTTTGACAAAGTTTTCGATTCCGCTATCGCAATGGCTCCTTCATCTTCGACAAGGTTACCATAAAGATTGAGCTTTTTTAGATT
>CAJJDL010000244.1 GCA_905182935.1 uncultured Nitrospinaceae bacterium
CTGCTGCAGATATGAATAGAGATGGAGTGGATGACCTCGTCTTAATTACTTCTTTGAAAAAGGTACGGGTTTTAAAAATACTGTTCAATAATGGTAAAGGCTATTTTTATTCGAAGCCAGGAGTTGAGCTACCCCCTATTGCGCAGAGTATAGAACGCTTAGACCTATTTGATTTAGATCAAGATGGTGATGTTGATTTTTTGTTAACTGGGAATAAGTCACTAGGAGATACAAGAAAAACTCAGAACAGGCAAAGTCAAATATTTATTAATAATGGTAGACAAAAATTTGAGGATGCGACCTCCCTCCTGTGGCCTGATTTGCCTGCAGGAATTGTTGATACAAGTATTGCCGACTACGATGAAGATGGTTTTCCGGATGTATTTTTAGTTTATAGTAACGGTCAAAATAGGTTATTAATAAATAATAGCGTAGGAAAGTTTTTTGATAAGACGGACAGGTTACTCCCAAGAATTTTAGACCAAAGTACTTATGCAGATTGGGCTGATTTTGACCTAGATGGTGATAATGATCTGCTTATTACTAATAAGTCAATTGAGAAACGTTACCAGAGTTACTCTAAAGAGATGTGCTATTTTTTAGAGAATGATGGTTATGGGCGATTTCATAAAAGATCAAGTAAAAAACTACCTTCTGTGCAAGCGTCCCATGTTTATCTTTTAGATGCTAATGGGACAGGCATCCCAGACGTCATTATTCTCAATAAAAAAAGAATTTATTATTTGGTTGGGAAAGGGAAGTGGAACTTTAGTTTAGAAACAAAAAAGAGATTTCCCGAAACAAGCCCAATGAAAGAAATAGTATTTGGAGATATTAATGGAGATGGCTTCCTTGACTTATTGGGCATAGAAATAAATAATAGTCCTAAACTCTGGTTAAATAGGGTTGATTAAGGGTTTTTATCGATACTTATATTTAGTGGAAGATATTTTTAAGTTTTTAGAGTTTTGGTGTAATCTTTTAACCACTTATTTTCCAAGAAAGATGTCATGTCATATTTCAAGAAACTAACTTTTTTAAAAGTTTTAACAACTATTGCATGGGCTGATGGGGAGGTAA
The DNA here is from genome assembly GCA_905182935.1 of uncultured Nitrospinaceae bacterium. Taxonomy (GTDB): domain Bacteria; phylum Nitrospinota; class Nitrospinia; order Nitrospinales; family VA-1; genus Nitromaritima. Next base: position 1,081 of record CAJJDL010000244.1, read on the forward strand.
CGCAATCTGAGCTAAATATTCTCAAGTCTTTTTATAAAAAATTTAATTTAGGTAAAGAGGAACTTGCCGAATTAAAATATTATCTTGCAGCACCGATTTCAAAAAAAGAACAAATGGGTTTATATGATCAATTGATCAATGAACTGGGTTCTTTAAGAGAGAAAGAAGAAATTTTATCTGCTTTGGAATCTATGGAGCACGCAAATAAACGAATAGGTGGTGAAGAAAAAGAATTATTGAACCAGTTTCGTAAATTACTTGAGAAGCCATCAATTACTAAAAGATCACTTGGAAGAATTAGAAGTTTATTTGCGAAGACCATTTTTTTTAGTGCTCGTGATAAAGACCAAGATTTGGAAAGATATTTCAAGAGAAAGGTTATTAATAAAATAGAGTTGAAAGCAGTAAGACAAGGTATTAAAATTAATATACCAGATGAAAAATTGCACTTCATTTGCCTTTTTGGGGCAATAATGGCAACTATTGCAAATGTAGATGGGAGTTTTGATGAATTGGAGAAGAAAGCTCTTAAGAAAGCCTTGTCTGATCGTTTTGACTTTCCCAAAAAAGAGCTTAATCTTCTATTTGAAGTGATTTCCGAGATAACCGCACAGGGGGTTGATATTCACGAGGTAACCACTGAACTTAACAATCTAACCACCTATAATGAGAAGGTTGGTATGGCCGATTGTATGTTCGCGGTCGGTGGAGCTGATGGAGAACTTTCGCATGATGAAGCTGAAGAAATTAGGCGAATTACAAAAGCTATGCGCATTCCGCATAAAGTTTTTATTGATTCTAAAATGAAAATTCTTTCTCATCTGCGAAAGGTTTAAAAGTAATTAAATGGTTTTAGTTTTATCGGGCTCGGTTTGGCGATGCCATAGATTTTTTTTGAAATAAGTATCGGAGTTTATTAAGTGGTTCAGGAAAAAAAATTTATCGGAATTTTGTTCGAGTGTTGTAATGTTTACCGGCGCATTTATGTAAATAAGGAAAAAAATGCATATGAAGGTGGCTGTCCCAAATGTAATAGCAAAGTGAAAGTAACTATTGGCCTTGGTGGAACTGAGACACGTTTTTTTTCAGCACGTTAAAAATTTAGTTATTAGTATTCTTGAAATTTTTTTGTACAGACCCCCCCGCCTAATATTTTAAAAATATTTTAATAGACGAGTATTATTTGTGAAATTGATTTTGCAACGTGTTTCCGGTGCCTCGGTTTTGGTTGATGGGGGAGTAATAGCTAGTATTAATAAAGGTATTCTCATTCTGTTTGGTGTGGAAAAAGGTGATGGTAAGGAACAGGTCTCATTTCTTGTAGATAAAACTTTAAATTTGAGGGTTTTTTCTGATGAGAATGGGAAAATGAACTTTTCATGCATTGATGTTAGAGGTGATATTCTGGTGGTATCCCAGTTTACTCTTTTAGGAGATTGTTCTCGCGGAAGACGGCCAGGGTTTGATAAAGTAGCTGACGCTGTTACTGCGCGGGATCTCTACGAATATTATGTTGAATTGTTATGCAAGTCAGGTCTTAAAGTTGACACAGGAAAATTCGGAGCGGATATGAAACTACAACTAGTAAACGATGGCCCAGTAACTTTTTTATTAGAGAGTTGATCTGTTTAGAAGCGAGGAGTTTTTTTTACCTTAATTTTATAATTTTTGTTGTGTGGTATATGGAAAGATATTCGACAAGCCTTATTGGAATAATTTAGAAAGGGATCGACTCCAATGCAATCCTCATAAGACGGGAAGGAAAGAATCCAATCAAAATAATGGCAATAGTGCTTACTGCTACAATAGTTCCCATACCTCGGTGAATGATTACTTTTTCGTTACTTTCGTTTTCGTGAAAATACATTGCAACAATGATTTTAAGATAGAAATAAACTGAAATTACTGTGGCAATCACGGCCACAATGGTAATGAGTATGTAGCCATGTTTGATGGCAGCCATAAACACATAAAGTTTGCCAAAGAACCCTGCAGTCGGAGGAAACCCAGCAAGAGAAAGTAAAAATAGGCTCATCGCTCCAGCAAGCAGAGGATGACTTTTCGCTAATCCATTGAAACGGGAAATGGAATTACCTTCTGGCCCTTCTCCTTCCATTATAAAAACAACCGCAAAGGCTCCAATATTCATAAAGAGATACACATTAAGATAAAATATAAGGCTTGCCACTCCATCTTGGCTATTAGCGATAATACCTATTAAAAGGTATCCAGCGTGAGCTATCCCAGAATATGCAAGCATTCGCTTAACATCGCCTTGAAAGATAGCTGCGATATTTCCAACTAGCATTGTTAGAGCGGATATGCCAAAAAGAAAGGGCATCCATATGCTACTTAATTCTGAAAATGCGGTAAAAAAAACTCTGGCGATTAATGCAAAAGCTGCCGCCTTTGTAGCAACAGACATGAATCCAGTTATTGGAGTGGGTGCACCCTGATATACATCAGGCGTCCATGAATGAAATGGTACTAGAGAGATTTTAAAAGCAAGTCCTGAAAATAGCAGTCCCATTCCTATATATACTAGTGTATTTCGACTATAGGGATTTAAACATTCTCCAGCTTCATTGCAGTGTAAAAGCTGTCCAATGAATCGAATTTCTGTTGTGCCAGTACCTGCATAGATCAGGGCCATTCCGTAAACCAAAATTGCAGAAGCAAATGCTCCTGTCAGCAAATACTTGACTGTTGATTCTTGAGAGGCAAGAGTGGCCCATTTTAATTTAGGAGCGTTTGATGGGTGTTCTTTCCCAGTTCCGTGCTTAGCTGAAAATCCGCAAAGGATATATAAAGAAATAGAGAATATTTCAAGCGAAACAAATGCAGTGATCATATTTCCAGATTTTGCTAAAAACATCATTCCCACAACTGCCATTAGCACAAGAGAAAAATATTCAGATTTATTTTCGTGGTCGGATTGTGGGTATCTTACCGAACCTAGTACTGGGAAAATTGCCATGACTAAAAAAATAATATTAAATCCCTGACCAAATTTATCGTGAATCAAAGATTTGCTGAATATATCGGGAGATAGGCCATTTTCTAAAGTTGGGGCATTTCCCCATAATGAAAAAGAAAAGAAGAGTGAGATTGTAATACCTACTAGTGTTGCCTTTGATAGGTATTCATTATTGTTAAAATTTTTACTCAGACCAATAAGTAAAATAAAAAAAGCCGTAAACAATAGTGTGAGCTCGGGAGTTAGAGCTGTCCAAAGCATATCTTCGTAGTTAATTTTAAATACCATATTGGAACTCAAGTGGTGGATAGTGTTTCTAGAGAAAACGGGTACCGTACCATTTATCTATTAAAAGATTATCTATTAAAAGACGTTTTTTAAAGTATTTTGTCGGTTTTTTCAAGTTAATGTTTTTAGGTCCTTTATTAAGCTTAAATAAGATGAACTCTTGTAAACGCCTAGTATCTTAAATTTAACTCAACTATAAGTCGCTAAAAAGTAAATATATTAGTCAACCTGACACCAATATGAGAAGTTATTAGTTAATGAGTTAATCTCTTGATATTGGGTCCTTTTTAAATCTCTTCTTAGCTTGTTTAAGCCATATTATATAGAAAATCAAGGTTAGTTGAGTAAGGGTTTTCCCTTGAGAGGTCATTGCTGTTTTACTTTTGGGTAGACTTGACCTGCTTCCAGCACAACCCATTTCTCGGAAGTATCCCCTAAAGTTAGATCAAGGTAGTCGTTCAACTCAATTAGATTGAGAGCTTCTGGTGCAAGCTTCAGCCTTAAGAGGTGGTTTTCACGACGGCCTTTAAGTGAAATAAAACTTCCCTCAATTTTTTCGACCAAGAACACATCGTTTATCGTATTTTGAATAATTGGAGGGTCTTTAAGCGTTTTCGACGATTCATTATCTAGCAATTGGCTTAGCTTGAGGCATCTCTCTTGTTTGGTGCATAGTTGTTTTACCAGTTGAGAGATATTTATCTTAGTAAATCCATGAGGGACTTTCTTCTTATCCAGCCAATCAAAAAAAGAATATACATCAAAAAGAATATGATTGATTTCCGACTTTTCAGTAACTGAATTAAATGGTAAATAAGCTATGATAAAATGACTAAGGTGTGTCAGCTCAATATCTTTTGGGTTTGCAGTTAATCGTGATGTGCCCCCCTGCTCTTCATTTGCAAGATCGCATTCGATTAGACTCGCGTGAAGAAGCGATAGGCTTTTGCCTAATTTCGGTGTTAAGTCTTCCTTTGCAGTCAGAGAATGATTTAAGGTGGAATACTCATTCATTAATTCGTATAGAGTCATAAAATTTTCTCCTTATTCGGCTTTTTAAGCCTTAGCAAAGCATTCTTTAAGAATTTTTAAGCAGAGAGCAAATTCTTCGTCTTGAATGTTTCCCATATTAGCTATTCTGAAAATTTTTCTATTAAATAAGCCCTGTCCTGCGTAAATAATGAATCCATTTTCTTTCAATTTATCATGAAGCCAGTCATAAGAAATACCGTTGGAAATTTTTAATGCAGTAAGGCAATTTGACTGCTGATCTTCCGGGATGAGAAACTCAAGACCGATTTCTTTAAATCCTTCTCTTAAGTTTCCTGCTACTTTCCGATAACGTTTGATTCGTCCACAGACAGTTTCTTCGAGTAATTCATCAAGTGCTGTATCTAAAGCATAATGTGCCTGAACTGCTGGAGTAAAGAGGCTATCACCGATTTCTTGGGCTTTGAGGTGTTCAATTAAATCAAGGTATACCGAACGAGAAGGAATATCTTTTATCCGGGGAAAATCCATTTTTCTATGAAGGACAAAAGAAACACCCGGCAATCCATGAATACATTTATTGGCCGTTCCAACTACAAAATCGATAGGGTATTGTTTGAAGTTAATGGTATCTCCTCCCAAACTGCTTATACAATCGACTACCAAACGTTTGTCATATTGCTTTGCCAATAATGCAACCTTGGGGAGTGGATTTAATAAGCCAGTTGTTGTTTCGTGATGTACCATTGCAATTACTTCGATCGAAGCATTTTGCTTTAAGATTTGTTCAATTTCTGCAATTTTTAGTGTCTCACCCCAGTTATAGCTAAGTAAATGTTTGTCCATTTTGTAGACATCAGCCATTTTACTAATACGTTCGCCATAGACTCCATTTTGAATTATTAATATCGAGCGGTTGGGACTTAGGCACGAGGAAATTGCCATTTCCATAGCAGCAGTTCCCGATCCAGTTATTAAAATAGCAGAATACTCTTGTTCAATCTCAAATGCCTGTAGCAATTTTTTACGTATCGACCCCATAAGATCTGAAAACTCAGGTTCACGGTGGCACAGGTCACCTTTAAGTTGCGCGTCGCGCACTTTATCAGTCACGTTGACAGGGCCGGGATTCATTAGTATTAATTTTTTCAACGTGTATCCTAGGTTTAAATTTATAAAAAATGAACTGCAGTCTAACCTACCTGAATAGAGGTGAGCAAAATTTTTATAATATCCAACAAAAAATGGTTTATTTATGATGATTGAAAATTTCTCAAGGCCCTTTTATACTCAATTTAATGCATAACTTATTTAAAATAACTTTTATCATTAGCATAGTTTTTTTTGATTTTGGTCAAGCCATCGCCCAGGTCAATTACTCAAATTTGTCGATCCCACAAGTACACTATAAAGGCGGTCAATATAGTCCTTATCCATCGGCCGTTGATAGCTTGCTGGGCCATGTTGGACGTAGAACTTCTATTGAAGTGAACCGAAGACCTCTTCAAATGAAACTGTCTCACCCAAATCTTTACCAGTATCCTTTTATTTATATGGCAGGAAGTGACAGTTTTGAGCCACTTTCCTTGAATGAATTACGCCGACTTAGGAACTACCTTAGTTATGGCGGGTTTCTCTTGATAGACGATAATTCTTCCAAGGCTAATTCAAAATTTGACATATCAATTCGTAAAATGATTAGAGACTTATTTCCACAGGTTCCTTTAACAAAAATTTCCCGGGGTCATTCAATTTTCCGTTCTTTTTATCTAATTAATCGAGTAACTGGACGTAGAAAGGGCAATTCGTATTTAGAAGAAATCAACATAAAAGGAAGAACAGCG
>CAJJDL010000245.1 GCA_905182935.1 uncultured Nitrospinaceae bacterium
AAATGCTTTGACGGCAGATTCATGGTCCATGAGCCTTTGAAAAACATCACCTCTTCTATAGTGGCTTTCTATATTTTTAGGTTCAATTTCAGTAACTTTTGTGAATGATTTGAGGGCTGCATTTAAGTCTCCTGTCCAATAATATACTTGGCTTAATTGAAAATGAGCTTCTATATAATTTGGTTTTAAACGGATGGCATCTTTGAATCTATTTATGGCATCGTCGTAGAGGTGAAGTTTAGAGTATTCGACTGCGAGAAGGTAATATGCCTTGGGATCGTCATAGTGAATGCGAATCAGCTCTAAAAAAGCATCAACTGCTTTTTTATGTTGTTTCAGTTTACTATAGACTGCTCCCAAGTTTAGGTAAGCTAAACCATCATCAGGGTTTATTCTAAGCGCGCTCTCTAAAGGTAATATTGCTTGTTTATATCTTTGTGCTGCAATATGTGCAACACCAGTGGAGGTGAAGGCCTCAAAAAAACCAGGGTTAAGGTCAATGGCTTCCTGGTAAGCTTCTATTGCTAAATCATACTTTTGGACCTTCAAATAGACATTTCCAAGTTCTATAAAGGCTTCTGGATAAATTGGGATGAGACGTACAGTTTCTCTAAATTGCTCAATTGCACTTTCAAAATCCCCAGAAGCTGTATATGTTTGACCTAGGGAAAAATGTGCAGCTCCAAGGTCGGGTTTTAAATTGATGGCAATTAGAAGAGGTTGAATAGCATCATTAATTTGATCTAAATGATATAAGGACCAACCTAGTCCATATTGGGCTTCTGCGTAATTTGGATCTAAATCAACGGCTTTTTGGTAGGCTTCTAAGGATTTTTTATACTGGCGCATTTCACCATAACTACCTCCCATTCCCTGATATGCAGCTGAATAAATAGGTTCCCAGCGAAGAGCTTCTTTATATTCAGCTATTGCATTTTCATAGAGACCTAACTTTTGATAAGCTCTTCCCAGTCCTAAGTGGGCAACGAAATCCTTTGGATTTATTTCGATAGCTTTTTTGTATTTATCTATATGAGTGACATCTGCTTGCGCAGTTGGCAAAAGCCAAAAAAAACCAAGAAAAGCGATTAAACTAAAAAGTTTTTTTAACCACATCATTTAAATTATCCAAATCGAGAAGTTACATCTTCTGGGTAAGATTCCAAGTGGTGAATCGTGATATCAGACCCTGTGATTTCCTCTTCGGCTTCTAATCGTAATCCAAATAGGGTATCTAGTGTTTTATATACGATAAATCCTGAGGTAAGCGCTATAAAAGCTGCCAGAACTGATCCAACTATCTGGCTTAAAATACTGACTCCACCTAGGCCACCGAGTGTTTCCTGTCCGAAAATTCCACAAGCAATTCCCCCCCACGACCCGCAAATTCCATGTAGAGGCCATACTCCAAGGACATCATCAATTTTTAGTTTTTCCTGTTCCCAGGTAAATCCTATAACAAAAATTGCTCCAGCAAGTCCCCCAATGACTAATGCCCCCAGTGGATGAACTTTGTCTGATCCAGCGCAAATAGCAACCAACCCAGCCAAAGCGCCATTATGAATAAACCCTGGATCATTTTTAGAGACGAATAAGGCAACGAGAACGCCTCCAACCATTGCCATTAGTGAATTAACAGCAACTAACCCAGATATTCCATTTATGGTTGCGGCTGACATTACATTAAACCCGAACCAACCAATGCAGAGCATCCAACTTCCTAGTGCCAAAAATGGAACATTACTTATTACTATGGGTCGGCTTCTTCCCTGTGAATCCCAACGACCTAATCGAGGCCCAATAATATATACACCAGCAAGGGCGATCCAGCCTCCCATTGAGTGAACTACAACTGAACCCGCATGGTCGTGAAATGGTATCCCACCAGATATTTCAGAAAGCCAAGAGTCATCCTGTCCTAGAAAATTAATTTGTCCCCATACCATGCCTTCAAATAATGGATAAATAATTGCTACGAAAATAGCAGCGGCTAATGCCTGAGTCCAAAACTTAGAACGTTCTGCAATTCCTCCTGAAATAATGGCCGGAATTGCGGCGGCAAAAGTGAGTAAAAAGAAAAAATGAACCAATTCATAGCCTTGATTATCTCCTATAAGTGCTTTGGCAGGTTGCAAAAAGTAAATTCCATAGGCAATCGTATAGCCGATAAAAAAATAGACGATGGTAGAAATAGAAAAATCTACCAGGATCTTGACCAATGCATTTACCTGATTTTTCTTACGAACGGTTCCTACTTCCAAAAATGCAAATCCACCATGCATGGCGAAAACCATAACCGCTCCAAGCATCATGAAAAGAACATCTCCACTATTTGTCAAAGCAACAATATCTTTCTGCATGACCCCCCCCCGTTTAATAAACTATCGATGAATGGTACTGTTTTATCAGTGGAGCAAACTTTCTAAACGATACAATATTTAAGCTATGGTTAAGGAGGCATTAATTATTTACGAAAATACAGGCCCGTTATTCAACTGTCATTTTCTCCCTAATCACTAAAGAGATAACGTGCTAATTGAAAATATGTACGCCTATAGCTATTTATGGCTATATTGTAATAGTTTTAGAGAGAATAAGTTAGATAGCTTTTAAATAGCTTCCTCGCCTCGTTCGCCTGTGCGAATCCGAACCGTTTCTTCAAGGTTGGTTATAAAGATTTTTCCATCACCTATTCGGCCAGTCTGTGCTGCTTTAATTATTGCATTAACTACGTCTTCAACCTGAGAGTCGGGAAGTATTATTTCTAGTTTAATTTTGGGGAGAAAATCAACGACGTATTCGGCCCCGCGATAGAGCTCAGTGTGTCCTTTTTGGCGGCCAAAGCCCTTGACTTCGGTGACCGTGATTCCCTGGATTCCTATTTCATGTAACTTATCTTTAACTTCATCTAATTTAAATGGCTTTATGATGGCTTCCACTTTTTTCATATTCGCAAATTCCTTTAATTAAAAGAGTGAAATGGTCAACTTTGCTTGGAGATAGTATAAACGCTAAGTTTTTTAAATCTATGACAAATTCACAAGGATCTGAACGGTTATGCTTCAAATTATTATAAATAGAAATTAGCAACCTCTAAATTCTATAATATAATCATAGTAATGGAAAATAATACTAAATTTAACTACAAATTTATGCAGATGGCAAACCTAAACATGAAACTATTAGGTTATAAGAGTTGGTGTAGCAGAAAAAATGTTGGTTTGGCATTATTAATAAGTTTTAGTGGTGAGGTGTCAGCATATAAATAAACTTATTAAAAACTTTAGAAACTTCTTGAAACGCCAAATATTGCTCTACTATCTTTACCATCTTGGTTTGTTGAGTTCCAATTTTCATCAACATCTGTATCGACGTAAGTTAGGCTAAGGTCAAAATTCTGCCAAGAATAGGATCCTCCAATACTATAATCTATATAATCGGGAGCTCCATAAGTTGTCTCCAAGTCTATCCACTGTTTTCCAATATGACCACTGAGCGTAATACCAATGGGTAATGAGTAGTCTGCTCCGCCTTGTAAATAGGTTGCATCTCCAGATTTACCGAAAAACTCGGGAGAATAATTAATAGCAGTTGAAAGTGATAGAGGCCCAACACTGTTTCCTAACCCAAAAGCATACTCATAGTAGTCATAGTTACTGCTATCATATGCGCCTGGATAGGTACAAAGGATCATAGATAGATCAATGTTAATGCCACCATCGAGTTCCGTTGCAAATCCACCATAATAGTCAAATTCTGTAACAGAATAATTGTCATTAAAGTCAACATTAGATGCCCAAGTGCCCACGTAAATTCCTGAGGCGTGAAGCCAATCAAAACCTCCTTGAATCGCAGTCATGTCATTACTTTGGTCTATCCCACGAAAATTATACTCACTGACGAAACCCACATTAGCTGAGAAATTTCCGATACTTTCATCAGCATTAACTCTCTTGGGGCCGTAGATAAAAATAGTAACTATAAAAGTAATTATAAGTATTTTTTTTAAATTCATTGTCTATATATGCTCTCAAAAAATAAATTTTCGTTGATTTTTTTTGTAGTATAAATCATTAATGATTTATACATCGTAACTATATTAATAAAAAAAACCCCCGGCAAAAGCCAGGGGCTTTAATGATGTCGCTTATACTAATATTTATACATCGTAATACATTTCGAATTCATAAGG
>CAJJDL010000246.1 GCA_905182935.1 uncultured Nitrospinaceae bacterium
AGAAGTGCAACAAGACTATGAAGAAGCAGTCAAGTGGTATCGACTTGGGGCAGAGCAAGGAGATATCAACGCACAATACAACTTGGGTTTGATGTATAGCACAGGAAAAGGAACTCCACAAAGTCACAAGGAATCTATCAAGTGGCTATTGAAGGTAGCAGAGCAAAATCAAGTTGTCACTTCTATGAAGGCCCAGCGGTTAATTAGAGCTAATTACCATCAGTTGCATAAGCAAATTGCAGAAGAAGGGGATTCATATGCGCAGAGATTTCTTGGGGCAAGTTATTATTTAGGACTAGGAGTTACTCAAGACTATGCTGAAGCGGCCAAGTGGTACAAAAAAGCTGCAGAAAAAGAGGATAGAATTGCTCAAAATATTCTCGGCGCAATGTATGCAAAAGGTAAAGGGGTATCCAAAGATTTTGTGGAAGCCTATAAATGGTTTAGTATTTCAGGGAAAACTGGTAATGGGCGTATGTACAAAGAAAAAATTGGGAAACAAAAGATGACTTCTGCTCAGATAGCGAAAGCTCAGAAACTGGTACGGAAATGGAAGGAGAAGTACCCAAAAAAATAGGCGTAAGCTCAATTCTTCCAATATCCAAAAACTTTACGAGACCAAAGGCGTGCAAGGTATAAAAGAAGACGTGTAAACGTATTTAAATTATTCCTTCATTTACGGGTTATAGCCTAAACGGTGCCGGCAATATTACTTTACCTAATACAACTTTAATTTTTGATGTCGAATTGAAAGGCGATCAATAGTCAGGAGGGGCTTGAGTAGTAAGTTCACGCGATACAATTTTAAGTGCAATATTTTAATAACTGCTCTAATTAAAATGTATCCTAATAGATAAAAGTTAAAACGTGGAATTTTTTTAGGCTAGGGGAGAGTAGACTCTAAGAGTGGTTGCCTCAAAGAAAGGGTGAATACATGGCCGGTAACAGCCGTATAGGTTTTGTAGGGGTTGGTCGAATGGGTGCTAACATGGCTAGGCGCCTTAAGGAGGAGGGCTATGTCATTAGATCTGTCCATGATCGTAATTCAAAAAATGCAGAATCATTAGCACAAGAATTATCCTGCGAAGCGGTTTCTTCGCCAGCTCGGGTTGCCGATTTATGCGATGTAGTTCTAACGGTGGTGTCGGATGATGCGGCCATGCACGAGATTTTCTTAGAGACAAGTCCCAATAGCCTGCTTGCCCATGCAAAGGATCGGCTGTTTATCAACTTTGCTACGGTTAATCCAGAAGTCCATGTCAAAGTTGAGGGCCTCGTTGAAAGACACGGGGGGGCCAGTTTAGAAGCTCTAATGGCCAGTAGTATTAATCAGGCTCGAGAGGGTACACTATACCTTATGTGTGGAGGTAAGAAATCTGTTTTTGAACAAGCTCATCCAATACTTCATGCATTGAGTCGAAAGCCCCTTTATATGGGGCCTGCTGGCGAGGCAGCAAAGATTAAAGCGTTAGTTAACATGGTCATGAACTGCAATACAGCGGCGTTGGCCGAGGGGTTAGGTCTTGGAGATGCACTTGGACTAAACCTGACAATGCTTCGTAAAGTTTTTGGCCAAACTGGTGCAGACTCGCGTGTACTCGAAACTGACGGTGAAGACATGGAGAATCAGGATCATGAATGCTATTTCTCGTCTGCCCATGCAGCCAAGGACTCTGGTATTGCCCTTAACCTAGCACGGACAGTCGGATTAAAGTTGCCACTGGCTCAAGCCACTTTCGATCAGTACCAGCGTCTCCTCAAAGCTGGAAAAGGAGAGTTAGATAAGTCAGGTGTGGCCGAGTTGGTATTTAAGGGGCGAATGAAATAATTAGAGAGTTTTTCAGTTTATATCTATAAGGTGTATTTTCTTTATAAAGGATAAGAATACAATGCAGCTCGAAGACGAATTGGGCGATATTTTACAAAAGGCTCGAGACGGTAAGTCATGGTCATCAGGCGATCTTGCCCGGATAACGGGGCTCTCTGAAGATGACGTACAGAGAATCGAAAGCTATCAATGGGTACCGGATGACTCTGTTTTGTTAAAGCTAGCGGAGGCATTGACTTTGAATGGGCCTGCCTTGATTAATATTGCCCGGGAGCAATGGGTACCTCAAGAACCTGCTATTGATCCGAAGTTTGATCTGGTTTGCCTGAAGGTATTTATGGGGGAATATCCGGTAAATTGTTACCTACTGCGTTGTAAAGAGACAGGTGAAACAGCAGTCGTAGATACTGGGGCAAACCCGAAAACGATTATCAATAAAGCCTGCAATATGGGCGTCCGACCTAACAAGATTCTATTAACTCATGCGCATCCAGATCACGCGGGTGGTCTGGGAGAACTCGATAGTGCCTTCGATTGTCCGACTTTCATCGATCACAATGAACCCAAGCCTAGAGGTAGTCGCAATATTAAAATAGTTAGAGATGGAGATTTAATTGAACTGGGTAAATTGCGAATTCGGTGCATGGAAACGCCAGGCCATACCGCCGGTGGTGTCTCTTATCTAATAAACCAAACTCTAATTTCAGGAGACGTGATCTTTGCCGGGTCAATGGGGCGGGCCAATTCTTCCTGGAACGACCTATTTAATTCTATCACGCAAAAGGTATTGCGTCTCCCTGATGCCACTGGCCTCCATCCCGGCCACGGACCCTCAACTACAGTGGGGCAGGAGAAAGAGCATAATCCTTTTTTTGTTGGCCGAGTTTAATAGTTTGAATTATTTACCATATCAGATGCAAGGCATGGATATAAGCACTTTGGACCTACGTAAGTCCGATCTTCGTAAAGCTAAGCTACATGGCTTAGATTTTAGCGATATGGATTTGACAGGAGCTAATTTAAGTGGAGTATCTTTAAAAGGTTCTAACTTTAATGGTGCTATCCTACGCAATGCAAATTTGAGTGGTGCTCAAATGGACGGGTTTCGGGATAGGCATAACAAACTATTTATTGTCAGTATGATTGGTGCTGACTTGCAGGGGGCTGATTTGAGCAAGTCTAGCGTTAAACAGGCAGACTTTACTGGTTCCAACCTTACAAAGGCTAACCTAAGTGGAGCAATCCTGAGAAATGCATGCTTTCGAAACTCTATTTTGTCTGAAGCTAACTTAGAGGGGGCAGACCTTAGTAAGGTTTTTTTTGCAGGCGCTAATATGAAGGGCGCCAACTTGAATCATACTGATTGTCAAGGAATAAAATTTAACGGTACAGAATTGAGTGGGTGTACTTTTAAGAAGGCTAATTTGAAAAAAGTTGACCTTAGTAATCAGGATCTCCGTTCAGTAGATTTTAGTGAAGCAGATCTTAGAAGAATAGATCTTAGAAATTCCAATCTCCAAAAAGCGAGGTTCTTTAAGACAGATCTTAGAAACAGTTTGCTATCGGAGGCTAATTTAGAGTCAGCTTATTTAGCTTCGGCTCTTTTACTAGGGGCAGATTTGCAATGGGCTAATCTTAATAGAGCTGTTTTGCGTTATTCTATTGACTTGACACCCTCTCAAGTTCAGTCCGCAAATATTAATCGAGAAACCAAGGTGCCTCAATACCTTGAAATACACTGGACTTCAAAAAATGATTTTCGCTGTAAAAAAAATGAAAAAATTTAATAAAGCTAAGAACCTAAATGAGGAGTAAAGTTATACTTTAATGCCAAGCTTCCAATATAGTTTTAATAATCTGGAAATATTTTCAAGTTCTTTTGGGCAGTTCAGTAATTTTTTTAGCTTATTTAATGTCTTTATGATGTTTGACTGAGAACGTCTAGGTGTATTGAGAATTGGGTGCTTTTCAAGGAGGGTTAGTTTTTTCTCGTTATTTGGATTAGAGTATAGATAGGTGCAATATAAAAAACCTTTCCCTTCTGAATATATTGAGCGACTTTTAGAGATTGGAGGCGAGGCATTAAAGCTGAGTTGAAATCTTTGGTCTATTAAATCGTGACTCATCTGAGGCCACCATTGTTTATCAAATTCAATAAAGTCTATTTTTTTATAGATTAATTGGTGGATCTTGCCTGAAGCACGTATTTTAACGCTACCAATTCCATGACTGCATCTTATTTTTTCTTCCAAACGTGCGATAGTTTTTTTTGTTTCGGCAAGAGTTTTCTCTTCTTTTTTAAGTGTCGTTATAGTTTTAGGCACAGCTATATTAAATATTAAAATTGCTTAGATATTATTTTCGTACAACAGCTCTCATTAAACGGTAAGGTTATATCGCATGAAAAATGGTTTGTTTGATTGAAAATTGATTGCTGATGGAGACACCTTTTAAACGCCTCTCTCAGGATATTTTTTTCGACACATATAGTCATCCAAATATAAAGTATTTTGGTTTATTCCCACATTATATATAGCGTCATCACAGCTATAGTAGCTCCAATAATTATTCTCGCCCAAAAATTTATTCCCATAAATTCTAGTAATCCTAAATAGCATTGGAGGTGCTATGATTATTCATAGTGGCCTTTTATTTTTATTATAATTT
>CAJJDL010000247.1 GCA_905182935.1 uncultured Nitrospinaceae bacterium
TTTGGAAATTAAAAAAATATCCAGAAGCTATTATTTCTTTTAAAAAAGCAATAAAAGCAAACCCTGATTTTATAGCCCCTCACACTCACCTAGGATTATTATATAAAGTTCTTGGGGATTATCAGCCAGCCATGAAATACCTTAAAGAAAGTATTAATCAAGAATCCAATAATCCTGAAGCTCATTACAATTTAGGTTTAATTTATGAGATTACAAACAACAACCAGGATGCGGTTGACGAGTATCGACAAGTAGCTCAACGACTACCAGATAATCCCAAGATATACTACAACCTCGGTTGGGCTCTAATAGGTTTAAAAAAGTATATTGAAGCGATAGCTCCCTTGAAAAAAGCAATCGAGCTTAATCCAAAAAATTCAAATGCACACTACAGTTTAGGCTGGATTTATAGTGAGTTAAATCGCCATGAGGAGGCCATAGTCGAACTAAAGAAAACTATTCAGGTTGATTCAAAACATATTGAAGCAGGCAATCTCTTAAATACCATTCAAAGTTATATACAGAAAACCGACTCACAAAAACAAAGGAAATCTTCAACCGCGACCTCAAGATTACACGATAAACCTGAAATCATTATTACTCCTTAAACATTATAATATAGTAACAATTTCCCTCTTGTTCTTAGCTAGACAAAGCTTTAATCTCTTGGTGAAAATAAAGCGCTTTAAAAATATATCTATTAGTGGCTTGCCACGATATTATTTAGAAATATTTTCCTTGATATTTCTCCTGTTAATTTTCCCTAAATCATTAAAACATAAGGCAATTTTTGCTATATTTCATAGGTATATATATTAGTAATTAGGAAGATGTATTTGCTACAAACAAATCTATTGACAGTAAAACAGTCTAACTTATATAATTCGACCTCCATTATATGCCATCAATAACGCTGAAGGCATTGATTTTCAGTAGTTACAGATTTCTAGGTTGTTAAGTTTGCCTCCCTTAAAAGAAGTAAATATACTTAAAAGCCTTGGAGTATTCTTCTAGTCAAGGAGTCGTGTTGATTATGGAAGCTAAAGAAACAGAAATAGCCGAAGAAGAAATCGATTTAGCACCGGTGCATGCGATTTTGGATAGTTTCCCCAGTCGAGATCGGCGCTACTTAATTCCTATGTTACAAAAAGTTCAAGGGGTCTATCGATACCTACCTGACAAAGCAGTACAAATTTTGATGGAAGCATTGGAACTCACTCGGGCCGAGATATTTGGAGTGATCTCTTTTTACCCTGGACTCCTCATTACAGAACCGGGAAAATACATAATTAAACTATGCTATGGCACTGCTTGTTTCGTTAAAGGAGCTAATATTATTGCAAATAAAATAGATGAGTGCTACCACATGCGCCCAGGTGATACAGATGAGACCAAGCTATTTACCCTACAAACAGCATCTTGTCTTGGGAACTGCGGAGCTGCACCTATGGCAATCATTGGAGATGATACTCACGGAACAATTGATCCAGAAAAAACTTTGGAACTACTTGGCTCATACAAATTAGAGGACGAACCTGAACAACAGCCTGAGGAGATATCTAGCTAATGAGTATCATTGTTAAGAAAATTGTTAATTTTAAGATAAATGGTAACGATGCTTCCGCGCCAGAAGGTACCATCATTATCGAAGCCGCAAAAGAACATGGCTTTGAAGTAACTAATCTTTGCTACAATAGAAAACTCAAGCCTTTTGCAGCATGTCGCACATGCATGGTTGACATGCGGACTCCTGATGGGAAAAAAGAACTGGTTTATTCATGTACCCAACCCGTAGCAGAAGGTATAGAAATTTTCACAGCCACTGAGGAAACCGACCGCTATAACGGTGCCTGTTTAGAAATGCTTCTAGTTGAGCATCCATTAGACTGTCCTATCTGTGATAAGTCTGGAGTCTGTCCACTGCAAGATAATACTGAAGCTTTACAACTAGCCAATGGGCGATTCGAAATTCAACGTCGTAACGAACCTAGCGATAAATCAAACCCGCTCATCGAGTTTTATCTTAATAGATGCATTATGTGTGGATTGTGCGTTCGAGCATGCGATGAAATTCAAGGAGTTCAAGCTTTGGATTTTCATCAAAGAGGTATGAAAACTATGATTGGCACAGCCAATCAAGAACCTCTAGATTGTGAGTTTTGTGGACAATGCATAACAGTTTGTCCAACTGGTGCTCTCATGGATATGTCATCTCAAGAACGTGGATTGGCCGCATTATTTAAAACAAACCATACCACATGTGGCTACTGCTCATGGGGCTGTACCGTGCAGGTAGAAACAAAAAAAAATAAGGTAGCGCGATTTGTTGGAGATGAGACAAATAACCTGGGGATCAATGAAGGCAACCTTTGTGCGAAGGGGCGCTTTGGCCACGGTATTATTCACAACGAAAACCGCATTAAATCTCCACTCATGAATTTTGGAGGCACGTTCAAGGAAGTCAGTTGGGACGAAGCAATTAAAACTATAGTCGGTCGCGTTCAGGCAGCAATCAACCGTAATGGCCCTGAAACGGTAGCAGGTATTGCCGGAGAAAAACTAACCAACGAAGAAAACTATTTATTCCAGAAATTGTTTCGTGGCGTATATGGCTCCAATCAAATCACCAATCTTGCACATATGAGAGCACCCTATATTAATCAGTTCATGATTCGCTGCTTTGAGAATGGTATCAATTCAAAACCAGTAACAGAGCTTGAAAAGTCTGACGTGATTTTAATATTCAACTCCGACTTACCTTCAGAGTATCCTGTGGGTGGTAACTCGGCTCGCAAGGGGGCAATATTCACTGGCACAGATCTTATTATTGCGAATCCACGCAAAGTTATTTTTAAAAATGAAAGCAATATCGATATACGCCTTAACTATTCTTTAGGGTCCGATGGTTCAGTAGCAAACCGAATCTCTCGTATCTTGATTGATCAAGGTATTATAGATGTAGCAAAAGCTAAGTCTGCCATACCAAATTATGACGAGATGGTTCAATCCCTTGTTCCATACACAGCAGAAGCTACACAAAGTTCAACCGGGCTTTCCGATGAAGTTCTAACTCGTGCTGCCAAAAGGTTCGGACGGACAGCAGATAGGTTTATCCTTATAGGAAACGATATTTTTGATACAGGTCAAGGTGAAGACGTTTTAAATGCTCTTCTAAACTTATCCATTCTCGTACATCATGGTGCAGAAGGTAGCATCAGTATCTTTCCCCCAAGAGAGCACTGTAACTCTCAGGGAGTTAATGATATGGGTTGCACTCCAGACTTCCTTCCAGGATATCGCTCATTTAATGACTCTGATGCCATATCCTCACTAAAGAGTGAATGGGGTATAGACGCTCTTAAGTTTGATAACAATAACCCTGCAAATGATTTAATTGAAAACTGCACTAATGGAACCATCAAGTTTTTACATATTGCAGGAGAAGATCCAGTGCACTCCTACTATAAAGGGGCCGACATCAAGAATGCGCTACAAATAGTTCCATTTCTGGTAGTACAAGATGTTTATATGACTGAAACTGCTCAAATGGCTGATATTATTCTTCCCGCAACAACGTTTGCTGAAAAGGAAGGCTCATTCACTAATATGACCCGTCATATTCAAAAGGTAACCCCGGCAACTTTACCTCAAAACCAGTCATGTACAGACCACGATATCTTCATCAAACTGGCAGAAGTTTTTGGTAAAGAATTTAATAACTCTTCAGTATCCGAAGTACAAGATGAAATCTCAAAAATTGTTCCTATCTACAAAAACAAACTACCTGGGACAAAATCTGAGCAGTGGATTCCAGACGGATTCAAAAAAAATCCATATTTTCAGGTTACGAGTATGCATGAAGTGGCTAAACCAAAGGAAGGATTCCCGTTTCAGCTAGTTTCTAATAACCATATGTTCCATATTGGAAGCTATACCCATTACGCTAAAGCATTGACAGACATTGGACCTGACTGTATTGCAGAACTGAACCCGAAAGATGCAGAAGCCTTGAATGTTATTGATGGTGATCGAATTGTGATTGAATCAACCACACAAAAGTTAGAGGTCCCTATTCTGATAAGTACTGTAACAGTCAAAGGTATGGTATACCTGCCTAAAAACTGGGTAAACGTCCCTGTGAATATGCTAAGGAATGGTGAAGAAGGACCAATTTCAATTAAAATATCAAAGGCTAACTAATTTAAAAGAGTATAGATAAAAAACACCTCACTACTGAAAAAAACATGTCTGATTTAAAAGAAGATTTACATACCGACCACATGCTCCTGAATATGGGACCATCACACCCGGCTACCCATGGCACAGTAAAATTTCTTCTCACCCTAGATGGTGAAACCGTAGTGGATATGGTGGTAGAAGTCGGCTACTTGCACCGTGGGTTTGAAAAAATGTGTGAGAGTGTTACCTACTCGAATGTTTTTCCCTATACTGACCGATTGAATTACTGTTCAGCAATTATGAACAATATTGGTTATGCTTTAGCTGTTGAAAAACTTTGTGACATAGAAGTTACTGAGCGCTGTAATTATATCCGTGTAGTAACTAATGAACTTGCTCGAATTTCAGACCACTATACAAACATAGCAGCGGCGGCTTTGGAACTTGGGGCACTCACAGCTTTCATCTATTTTGTAGAAGCCCGAGAACTTGTATGGGATTTATTAGAAAAAGTTTGTGGGGCAAGGCTAACATCTAATTACATCCGTATTGGTGGATTAATGTGTGACATACCACCAGGGTTTAATGATGATCTTGAGGCTACTTACCCAAGGCTTGAAAAATTGTTTGACGATGTAGATAAATTACTTACAAAAAATCGTATTTTCTTAGACCGCATGCGTGACACAGGAGGTATTTCTAAAGAAAGTGCTATTTCATGGGGGTTTACAGGACCTTGCCTGAGAGCCTGTGGAATAGATTACGATATCAGAAAAAAACAACCCTATCTTGTTTACGATAAATTAGATTTTGATATCCCACTGGGAACTACTGGTGATAACTTCGATCGTTACCTGGTGAGGATGGAAGAAATAAAACAAAGTCTTAAAATTATAAAACAAGCAATGAAGGATATGCCTGAAGGACCCATTAATGTAGATAATCCTTATTTGCGGATTCCATCTAAGCAAGACGTATATTCTCAAATGGAAGAAATGATTGCTCATTTCAAAGTAGTTATTGATGGTGTTAAGCCACCTGTCGGAGAAGTATATTTTGCCACTGAAGCTGCGAATGGGGAACTTGGGTTTTATATTGTTAGTGATGGGTCTGGCAAACCCTGGAAATGCCGAGTCCGCCCACCCTGCTTTACTATGACCGGTGCACTTGCCGAGCTCTGCAAAGGTAGTATGCTAGCTGACATAATTCCTACCTTTGACATGCTCAATATGATTGGTGGCGAATGTGATAGATAAAATACCAATAAAGTCATAGCCCCCTGCTCAAAAAATTACCTCGTGTTAACAGTTGTGCTATAGTTTTTCAACTTCAAGAGCAAACCATAAAACCCACCGAAACCTATTTGGAAATATTTCCTTAAATGACAAACTCTATCAAACTAATATTTTTATTGGTTGGTTTTTTGTTGCTGGGTTGGGCTATTTCTAGCGTTGACCTAACAATAGTAGCAAGTCTTCTTATTGAACTGGGTTATGGTTTTATATTAATTCTGATCATATATGTAGCAGTTACATGGCTCGACACCGTTGCTTGGAAAAATAATTTTAAACCAGAAGAAGCTAAGCAATTCAGCCTTTGGAATTTATGGTGTATTCGCCAAATTGGCGAAGCTTACAACACCATCACACCATTAGGAACTCTTGGAGGAGAACCTGTTAAAGCTCAACTTTTAAAGGAACGGCATGGTCTATCTCTGAAACAAGGAATGGTATCGCAAGTTATAGCTCGTACAACATTTCTTTTAGCTCTCCTATTATTTTTTGTTCCAGGTATATTTTTCACACTTCAATCCAATCTAATATCAGAAAAAATGCAACTCGCCTGCCTGTCTGGGATGGCTGTTTTTGCAATATTAATTCTTTTATTTTTAGTATTTCAGATTACAGGAACTCTTAGTATTCTAGTGGAATGGGTTATAAAGTTTCCAGTTGGAAATAAAGTGGTCTTATTTCTGGATAAAATAAAAATAATAGACCAACAAATCTCATCATACTATAAACAGCATACATCAAGGGTGCTTGTGTCAATATTTTACGCATTTTTAGGATGGACTGTCGGGTTGGCAGAGCTATATGTAACGCTTTATTTTTTTGGGTATAAGCCAACCTTAATTGACCTATGGATTATCGAAGCTTTAGCTCAACTAGTTCGCGCAGGTAGTTTTTTCATTCCATTGAGCTTAGGTGCTCAGGAAGGCGGACTACTCATAATATTTACAGCATTAGGAATGCCTGGCAACTTGGGCATAACTGTTTCATTTGTAAGACGCATCAGAGAACTAATTTGGGTTGGAGTTGGACTTGGTTTAGGTTGGAGCCAATCATTTCATCCAGTTCAATCCCAGATAAAATAAAACTAAAAGGAAAACCCGCTTTATAACGGATTATCAGCATAATAAAAGTGGCTATTTTATATAACTACTTAACGTAAAGATACTTAAACACTTAGAGCACCTCTCGGTTGACTCCTCTTTCACGACCTCTTCCACCTGGGGTTGATCTCAATGAATTGGTGAAAACATCATTTTGCTGCACCAATCCATCATGCGCCGTTCTTATCGGGTCAATTCTATCTTTTAAAATTGCATCGGCCGCCTCATCAATCATTTCGGCTTCCTTTTTTGCAGCTGCCTCTTCAGGTGATAATGTTTTATTCGCAACTTCTGTCGTTGCACTTGTATCCGACAAATCTGATTCACCGGAAGTTTCTGGCTCTATTTCTCCAGCTTCAGCATCTTTCATAGATTTTTTAAAATTTTTAATACTATTCCCAAACGCAGATCCAATTTCTGGGAGTTTGCCAGCACCAAAAATTATCATAATGATAACCAAAATAACCATTAACTCTGGAAAACCGATGCCCATCATAAGAAAATTCTCCTATATGAATTTGGAAGTAGCTAAATACTATCAGATAAGATAAAAAATTACCAAAATTTTTACAATACCACTATATATTTAAACAATTTAAAAAGGGGTGGCAGAAATGCCAACCCCTTTTCAAAGTAAAATTCTTATAAAACGTAAAAGTATTACTAATTAACTAGACAACTATTTACATTCCAAGGTGACCTTTTAAAATCGGTGAATTTAAAAGTTTCGCATTGCCATTAGCTTTCTTAAGAGCAACACCAAAATGTTTTGTCGCGACTCCGTGCTTCCCAAGTTTGTCGTAAGAAATCGCCTCGTTAAAATGGACTTCTCCTGAAGAACCGTCAGCAGTAGAAGCCTCATTAAAATGTTTCAAGGCAACATCATAATGCCCCATCCCATAATGTTTAATACCTTCTTTGTTATGGGTTTTTGCTGATGCTTTAGCAGATGCTGGTAAAGGCAACGGTCCTTCACCCGCAGAAACCATAGTTGGAATCAAAAAAATACTGATAAAGCTAAAATTGAAAAAATATTTTTCATGGTTTTATAACCTCTCTAAGTTATCAGTTAAAATCTGACTCTATTGAATACATACATTCAAATATATCATGCATCATATTTTTTACAAACATTGTGTTTTGAATATACTTATTTAATAGACAGTAATAATTGACCCCCATTTAAAGAAAGTTTAAGATGACAACCTTGAACTGTAATAAGGGCTATGCAATAAATTGAATTTAAAGAGCTTTTATGGAAAACAACGAAAACCTTGATATTGAGAAGTTAATCAGTGAAAATTTAAACGATATTGGTTATCTTGACCTTGAAAACAGAAAACTAGGCGATGATGGTGCAATACGCCTCGCTAGTCTTGAAATAGTATCTCAAGTAACTACCTTGATACTTGGTGATAATGAGATCAGCGATAAAGGTGTTGCTGCTTTATGTGAATCCCCTTATCTCTCACAGGTCAGAGCATTAAACTTAAAATCTAACAAAATCACTGCCGAAGGGGCTAAATTAATTGCCCAATCTCCAAACTGGTCTAACCTCGATCAACTTGTTCTAAAATTTAATGAAGTAGGCGAAGAGGGGGCGATTTATCTTTCAAAATCAGAAACTCTTTCAAAAACTTCAACTCTTGATTTATTTAGAAATCATATAGGAACTGAAGGGGCTCGAGCAATCAAGGCATCAACAAGTCTTAAAAATCTAAATATTAACCGTAGTCGTCTAGATTAAGACTTATTTCTTTCTTCAAAAGTGCCATAACGCATAGCTTCTTCAAATTATTTCAAAAGCCCATTTTATATGGATCTCACCCAGCTCATTCCCAGAAGTCCAAAAAATAAACTAGTAGGAATAGTCATGATACCTCGTATGCTGGATAAGGCACGGGCATACAATAGTAAATCTCTTGGGGAGTATATTTACCCATGCCCGCTTGATAAAATCATCCTAAACTTTCTTGGTATCGATCATGAAGAACTTGCATCCCAAGCGCAAAAACTAACCGACAAGGAAATAGAGCTTTGGGTCAATAAAAAACTCTCTAATAAATCCATAAATGACAAAGAGAATATTAATAAAAAAATACTTGAAAGAAAACCCAATACTAAGGAAAGTATAAATCGATTTAATTTAATCCGGGATAAAATCAACCCCTCCATTAAGAACCTTACTACCTGGGTGGAGCTCATAGAATTAGAAGAACGTCAAATCACCCCAAAAATTTTATAATGACACCGACTGAAAAAGAAAAAATACTTAAGAAAAAAAAGAAACCTCCAAAAAAAAAGAAGGGTAGTTTTTTTAAATTACTATATATGGGGATGTTCTCAATTATTATAGTAATCTTAACTATTGGATTCACTAGCGCACTGGTGATTTACTATAATATCGCAGATGAATTGCCTGATGTTAGAAAATTGAAGAATTTTGAACCAAGCACAGTAACTCTCATGTATTCCGATCAGGATGAATTGATTTCTGAACTTTATCTAGAAAAAAGAATACTGGTACCACTCAACAAAATCCCAACCCATCTAAAACAAGCGGCGCTTGCAGTTGAAGATGCTAATTTCTATCGTCATATAGGAATCGACCTA
>CAJJDL010000248.1 GCA_905182935.1 uncultured Nitrospinaceae bacterium
AACTAGATTAATTATAAATGTTATATTCGTCAAATTGGCATAAATTAGTTTAAAAAACTGCAAACAGGAACTATGAATAAAATAGAAAAATTATTAGCAGACTTACATAGTCAAATACCTGAGCAACGACAATCGGCAACAATGGCGTTATGGAGTTTTTGGTACCTTGAAGCAGGAGAACAAGGAGAGTTAGAGATACAAAAGGGGGTGGACTTAATGGACCAAAAGAGTCCTGAGCAGGCCCAATTTCACTTTGAGAGTATTATTAAAAAATACCCCAATTTTGCGGAGGCTCATAATAAATTAGCGACAGTTCTTTATATAACGGAAGATTACGAGGAAGCAATTAAAGAATGTGAAGTCACTCTGGGAATGAACCCTAATCACTTTGGGGCTTGGCATGGAAAGGGGTTGTGTCTATATAAGGTTGCTCGTTACTCTGAGGCAATTGAGAGTTTTAAGTCAGCCTTGGAAATCCAACCCTACGCAGATATTAACCGGGTGTATATAGCTACATGCAGGGGTAACCTAAATTAAAATTTAATTCATCTGTTTCAATAGACCTAATCTTGATTTTTAGTCTGTTCTAGAAAAATTTTTGCTTCTACTCGTCCAGGGTGTTCTTGTCCTGCGTGTCGTAAAATTAGCATGAGTTGACTGTAATGTTCTTTCGCCTCTTTTATATTACCGCTCAGTTTAGCAGAGCGAGCCAATCCGGTTAAAGAGCGGATTCTTTTGGGATGCCGTTGCAATGAGATCGCAAAATTTTCTTTTGCTTTTAAAGGTTCATTAGCTTTTAAATAGACCTCGCCCAATAATTCGTAAGTGGGTTTGAGAATACGTGGCGGACCTGACGGCGCTGGAAGGTTAACTTCGACTAAGGTGGCTTGTTTAGCTAACTTAATAGCGGAAATATAATCTTTCTGATAAAGCTTGATCGCCGTTTTTATTTCCAACTCCCACACCTCAATATTTTCAGATCTAGTGAAATAATTTTTATTAATTTGTGTATTTCTAAATGTACTCAGCTTTGCGACGTATTCATTTGCTTGAGATTTGCCTTGCATGGCATCTGCGAACCCTCTGACAAAGTTGTATCCTGCCTCTGAATATTGTTTTGGTTTCCAACCATCAGGTGGGTTAATTTGATCAACTTTCCCCCATTGTTCGGTTTCAATTATAGAGGCTGCGAGCATTCTGTAAAAATATTTTCCGGCCCTTAAGTTGGGCTTAGGTTTGAATTCTTCAGCAGCTTTTATTCCATCTAGCATATCCTTTAGTTGTATTTTAAAAATAGAATCTGCTTTCTTTTCTAGTCCTTGCTGAAGATAGACATAGTGAAGCCATTGTAAGCTGTGATAATCGCGCATACTTTTAGGGAGGCCCTTTTTCTCAACCCAGTTGACAGAGGTTTCCCATCCGGCTTCATTAGATTCTCTCGCTTCATTCCACATCCCAAGTTGCACAAAGATATGTGCGGGCATATGTTGAGCATGATGGGATGCAGGTGCAATCTTTGCGTAGCGTCGAGCAGACGGTAAGGCAAGCCTTGCAAGGTCAGGGCTGTCAAATGCATGGATTGCATAGTGCGCTGCGCAGGGGTGATTAGGATTTTTCTGATAAACTTCTAAAGCTATAGCGCCCGATTCTATCTGTAAATGTAATTTATCATTAAGATTTCTTGCGACACCCAGAAGTGACAAACTATAAAAACATGCAGCTTCTATATCTTCTGGATAACTGCGGTAGATTTTTTCCATAGCACTTGAATATGCTTTGTCGCGTATTGATTTTTTGTCATCGCTATATAAAATTTGAGCAGCATTGATATAGTGTTGCTCACGAATAGTTAACGTTGATATGTTGTTTATTTTTGAAAGCGCAGTCTTTGCAGATTTAATATCTTGCTCTTCCCAAAGAGGTCGATTATATGCAATAGCTTCACCCCAATAGCCCATTGAGAAACTAGGGTCAGCATTTGTTGACTTCTTAAATGAATCGATGGCTTCCGTATACCAGAAAGAATGAAGGGCGGCGACACCTCGAATAAAATGTTGCTGCGATTTTTCTGATCCAGATGTTGGGAAATATACTGTTCCGAGTTGATTGGATGGATCAGAGGCGTGTGCATAATTATTTAAATTGGAAGTAATAAATAATACTGCAATTAATAACACTGGAATCATTTTAGACCTTTATTAGTAGTATTTATATTTTAGCACAAATATATTATGACTCTACTAGAGTCTACGAGTTTGCATTTAAATCTAGAGGAAAATTATTTTCATTACAAAAAAATCATAATAGGATGTTTTTCTATACAGGTTTTTAAATTACAGGATATTAAAAGAGAGCTAATATTTTGCCTCAAATAAAATTAAACAATGATGTTGTTCTTGGTGGTTTGTTAATGGGTATGACTGGCATATTGATTGGTGTTGTAATAAATAGCCCTCTGACTATGTTTATTGCCGGTACTTTTGGCCTGTTAACAGGAACTTTAGTTGGT
This sequence comes from uncultured Nitrospinaceae bacterium, assembly GCA_905182935.1. GTDB lineage: Bacteria > Nitrospinota > Nitrospinia > Nitrospinales > VA-1 > Nitromaritima. The sequence goes on from CAJJDL010000248.1 coordinate 2,510, forward strand.
TGGATTGGCGGGCGATTTTATTTATTTATAGTTTGTTTTGGTTCTTTGGTCGGTGCCTATTTTGGATATCAAGCTGGTGATCGAGATATTTTGATTATAGCATCTGGTACTGGCGCTGCCATTGCCGGGTTTATAGGAGCGCAAGCTTCTCTTTTTATTAAAAAATAATGAAAAAAATAAAATTATTATTATTTCTGACGGTATGTTTCTATTTTTTTAATACTATTTCATTCAATACTCTTATAGCAGAAAGCTCGACTTCCTCTGGGATGGTTCTTATTCCTGGAGGAGAATACACTTCAGGTTCTGATGGATTTAATGATGAGAGACCTAAGAACAAAATATTTATAAGTCCTTTTTTTATTGATATATATGAAGTAACCCAAAAAGATTTTTTAAAAATTTTCAAAAAACATTCGTCTGAGTTTCGAGGAGGAAGCTTGCCCGTCGACCACGTCAACTGGTATCAAGCAAGAGATTACTGCAATGAATCTGGAAAACGTTTGCCAACTGAAGCTGAGTGGGAAAAAGCGGCTAGAGCCATGACAGGTGAACTGTTTTACTGGGGTCCCGAACCAGATGATTCATTTGCTTGGCATTGGGATAACTCTAAATATAAAACTCATCCAGTTGGAGAAAAGAAACCCAATAAATATGGTCTTTATGATATGTCTGGAAATGTTTGGGAGTGGACCGCAGACTGGTATAAGGAAAATTATTATCAGGGTAGGTCATCAAGTAACCCGAAAAGCCCTTTCAATGGTAAGCACCGAGTTCTTAGAGGGGGGTCTTTTATGGATAAGCCAGAAGGACTTCGTGTCACCCGCCGAAACTGGGATTTACCAGGAGCTCGATTTAAAAATTTTGGGTTTCGTTGCGCAAAAAATGATAATACAACAACAAAAGACTAAAGTTATCCTTGTTGTTTTAAACTATGAAATAATAAAAATCATACGTAAAGATGAGCGACCTGTTTTTCATAACCGTTGTATAGCTTAGTTTTATGCACCTCACCAGTACCTATCATTTTTTCTGTTGCCTGCAACCAACGTGGGTGATTAACCTTAGGGTCAACATTTGCTTCAATGCTATATTCTAAAGGTATCACCGAATTCCAGAAAGTTGGAGGTTGGTGACTAAGTAATTCAATTTTTACGATGGACTTAATACTTTTATAGCCATATTTCCAAGGTACTACCATCCTTATAGGAGATCCATGTTGCTTTCTAAGAGGATGACCATACATACCAAGAGCCATAAAGGTGAGTTCGTTCTTTGCTTCTTCTATAGTAAGTGTTTCTGTATAGGGCCATGGGCGCCAAAATGCCAATTGACCTTGAGCTGTAAAAGGTTTGTAAAAGGTAGTCATAGCAATATGGGTTGCTTTTGGTTGCGGTTCAACTATATCTAGTAAAGATTTCAGTGAAAATCCAGTCCATGGAACCGCCATCGCCCAAGCTTCTACGCACCTTAACCGATACAAACGTTCTTCAATAGGTAATAATCGATAGAAATCATCAATGTCAAAAGATCTTGGCTTATTAACAAGGCCAGTAATTTTCACCTCCCAAGGACGCGTAGATAAAGACTGTGCATGTAGTTTTGGATCGTTTTTAAATTCACTAAACTCAAAAAAATTATTAAAACTTGATGCAATTGCTTCTTCCGATATATTTCGGTCAAGTACATATTTTTTATTACGCTTGACAGGATAGATTTTTTTTTCGTTTGTCGACCATTCTATGGGTGCATTAGGGTTTGGAGTCGGGCCAATACCACAACCGTATAGTGAAGCCGTGGCAGCTAGTGAAACTAGAGATGTTCCTTTTATAAAATCACGTCGATTCATATAGACCGACTCTGGAGTCGCTTCACCTTCAGCCATATTCCACGATTTCTGAAAAATAAGATTGCTCATAATTTGAGACCCCAATAGTGAGTATTAGTTAATCTACCCAGTTATCAATACATTTCAGATAATCCGACGAGCCTTGAATGATAGGTGTGGCGATTATTTCAGGTACATTGTAGCTGTGATTTTCAAGTATCCATGCTTCTACAGCAGTAAATTTTTTTCCTTGGGTTTTTATTATAATAAGAAACTCTTCATCAATGCAAAGTTTGTCTTCCCAGACATAAGTTGATTGAACCGCAGGAACAGTATTCACGCAATAGGCTAGTTTTTTTTTAACTAGACCTTCGCTTAGCTTATTTGCTTCTTTTTTAGAGCCGGCTGTGGTGTAGATAAGTATATGTTTATCCATGATAACGTTTTATAACTAAAGAATAACTAATAATAAAAAAAAACCAAAGACCAGTAGAAAAGAAAAAATAATGGTAAAAAGATTAAAGTATTTTTCAATGAGAACCTTAAAAGGTGGTCCAAATTTATATAATAATGCTGCTACAAGAAAAAAACGAGCTGCTCTACTTACAGCTGAAGCCAAAACAAATGTCGAGAAATTAATTTTAAATGCTCCCGCTGACAGTGTGAAAACTTTGTAGGGTAGTGGGGTAAAGCCAGCTACTATAACTGCCCAAACGTCATATTTATCATAAAGCACACCAATTTTTCCCCACTTTTCTTGGAAATGATAAAACTCTACGATACGGTTTCCAATTAAGTCCATAAACTGATATCCAATGAGGTATCCAAACATTCCTCCTAAGACTGATCCAATAGAGCAAATTAATGCGAGGCGAACCCATCCAGCAGGCGCGGCTATTACCATAGCAATCAATAATATGTCTGGAGGAATAGGGAAAAAAGAAGACTCTACAAATGAAATTACAAATAGAACTGGGATAGCGTAGCGTGTGGTGGCCCAATGCAACACCCAGTCATAAAGTTTTCTAATTAATGTCATTATTTCTTGTGAACCTATATTTTTGGCTACATAAGGTTAATTGGGTCGACATCTATGGTCAGTTTTATTTTGGGGTTAGATAAGCTTTTGATTTCTGTGGTTTCGTATAGTTTATGTAAAACTGAATGCAATTGCCGATAGTCATGGGACCTGAGAATTAAGTGGCGGCGAAAGCGATTATTTATTTGGTATAGAGCAGCGCGTGTAGGCCCAATAATTTCAACTCCTTTAGTACCTTTTAAGATTCGAGTTATAACCCGCTGAACCTTATGCGCTAGTTCTTCCCCCGCTCTTTCATAGTCACTTTCAATTTCCATTGCGATCATGCGAGTGAAAGGAGGATATTTTAATTTTTCTCTTAATACCAGTTCTTTTTCTGAAAAACCATTAAAGTCATGTTCCTTTACAAACTTAAAAACATAATGGTCAGGTGAAAACGACTGAATAATCACTAACCCTGGAACCTTTCCTCGTCCCGCTCGACCTGCCACTTGCGTTAACAATTGAAATGACCTTTCTGCAGAGCGAAAATCAGGAATATGAAGTGAAAGATCGGCGTATATGACTCCAACTAAGGTTACATTGGGAAAGTCATGTCCTTTTGTAATCATTTGGGTGCCGATGAGTATATCAATTTCTCGAGAGTTCATCTTTTGATGCACGCTTTCGAATGTTTCCCGTCCTTTTACAGTATCACGATCAAGTCGGGCAATTTTTGCATTTGGAAACATTTTTTTTGTTTCTTCTTCAAGCTTTTGTGTTCCAAAGCCACTAAACCTTATAACTTGACCACCACAATCGGCGCAGGATTGGGGTTTTCTTATAAAAAAATTGCAGTAATGGCAGATGAGGCTATTTTTTTTTCCATGAAAGGTTAGGGTCACACTACAATGAGGACATTCAAAGGTGAAGGAGCATTCCTTGCAAAAAACATAGTTTGCGGTGCCCCTTCGATTAAGAAATAAAAATGTTTGTTCTCCGCGTTTAATTCTTTCATTAAGGGCTTTTTTAAGAGAGGTAGAAAAAATAGAAAAGTTTTTTTTTAAATCCATTTCTTGTTTCATGTCTACAACTTTGACCATAGGAAGTAGGCGGTTGTGAACACGCTTTTCAAGAGAAAGGTACTTATATTTACCTCGTTCTACATTTTTAATAGATTCTAGAGATGGTGTTGCTGATCCAAGGAGTACCACGGCATTTTGCCTCTGCGCCCTCACCATAGCGCTATCTCTAGCATGATAGCGTGGGCAAGAATCCTGCTTGTAAGAGGTGTCATGCTCTTCGTCTATTACAATAATTCCTAAATTTTTAAAAGGGGCAAAAATGGCTGAGCGCGCTCCTATTGCAATAGAAACTTTTCCATCTTGGATCTTTTTCCATTCAAAAAAACGTTCTTTTTGTGTCAAACCACTATGGAGAATGGCTACTTGATCACCAAACCGTTTTTGGAATCGTTCCACTGTTTGCGGGGTTAGTGAAATTTCCGGAACAATCATCACAGCCGATTTGTGTAAATCGAGTACCCGTTGTATAGAGCGAAGATAAATTTCTGTTTTACCACTTCCTGTAACACCCTTTAACAGATAAGGCTGAAAGATTTCCTCTTCGATTGAGGTTTTAATTTTTTGGTAGCAATTTTTTTGCTCTTTATTTAACTGCAGTTGACTTTCAGCCTTCCATCCTGGATCTAACTTTGATTGGATGGAATCCTTTTCTTTTTTTACGGTAAATATTTCGAGTAGTCCTTTTTTAGTAAGACTTTTAAGGATTTGACTAGACCCCGGTATTTCATTTGCTAACTGTGAAATAGTAGACGGACCTTTGCAGATGAATTCATAAATAGAGCGTTGTCTTGGACTACGGTTTAATAATTTTTCGACATCGTTTTTTTCGGGTAAATCTTGTCTGAGACGAACAGACTTTTCATAAGTGTAATTTAACGAACTCCGCTTAATTTGGCTTTCTACATTTATCAGGCCATCTTGTTTTAACTTCGCTAAAATACTGGGGCTGTATTTTTTTTTCAAAGAACGTTCTAATTGTTTTTTGGTTAAGTATTTTTTTGGCCATAAAAGTTGTAGGATACAGGTAGCGCGTATCGATTGAGAACCCTCTGTAAGGGCTTGGATGCCTTTTTGGGCTAAATAAAACTTATCTAGATTAGTGTCATCTAATCCTGCTGGTAGTGCTGCTTTTATAGATTCACCCCAAGACGAATGGTAGTAGTCGGCTATCCACCGGGTAAGTGAAAGGAGTTCTTCCGAGATGACCGGTTCGTTATCGAGTACATCTTCAATTGATTTTAAGGTAATTCCTTTTGTGTTTTTATTTGATAGATCGACAACATATCCGGTGAGGCGACGTCGCCCAAATGAAACAAATACTCTGGTCCCTTTTTTAACCAGGCCATTGAAGTGAGGAGGAATTTCATAAGTGAAAGCTTCTTTTAGTGGTAAGTTGAAAACCACATCTGCGCAAGCTAGAGTAGGTTTCAGTTCGGATAACAATGTAGTAGATGGTGTTAGAGAGATGCTCATAATCTTAATAGCTGCGGTTTATATTGGATTGTACCAGAGAACCGATTTTAACAAAACTTGCATTCGAACTTGATTTAAAGAAAGCATTGACTCCCGAGTGGATTTAAATTATCCTCTCAGATCTCTTTGTAGTTGATTTTGGTTGAGATGGGTCGGTTTGACCCTTGAATTACTGTTTATAATGGGGTGATATTATGAAAGTGGGAGAAACGATTAAAATTGATTTTGCGGGAAAGAAAAAGGACGCCTTGGTGTTTAAACTTTTCCCAAATTCGGTTTATTTAAAAGTTGATTTTGAGCGTGATAAAGGAAAAATTGTAAAACGAAAAATTAGTCAGGTTGGTGGTAAAAAGGCATCTTCCGGCAAAACAAAGAAAAAATAGTAGTAAGCTGTATTTTTTTTAAAACTAGATAGTCATTACTTCACTACCAAATTACATTAGATTGACGCGGTTAGTGGGTAGAGAAAATTTTGGACGCCTTTTCTGAGGGGATGTTAAAAATACGTTTTTATATCGGCTTTTTTCTTGAGATTTTCGACATAACTACGCGTGGCACTTCCCACCTTATTTTTAATTAGTACCTTTTCTATTTGAACTTTTGCATTATCCAAAGATATAACTTGTCCCTTTTTTAAGGCAGTTAGTTTTAATATGTGAAATCCTAGCCCACTTTTAAACATTGGGCTAACAGCATTTACCTTCATGTCAAAAGCTCTCGAACTAAAAGCTCCAAACATTTGATCTTTTGTGAAATAACCTAGGTCACCCCCCTTTGCAGCTAGGCTATCTTCGGAATGTTTAATTGCCATTTCTCTAAAACTGGCTCCACTTGAGATTTCTTTTAAAATTGAATTAATTTTTTTTCTTGCGGCTGCTTCAGATTTCATGTCGTCGCGTTTTGCTTTGATAAGAATTACGCTAGCTCTAGCTCTTTGCCCCATGCGGAACTGGTTTTTATTTTTTTCATAATACAATTTTGTGTCTTCATCGGTGATTTTGATTCCCGGTATAATTTCACGGTCAATTACTTCTTGCATCATGATATCCACTTTGAGCTCTTTTTTGTATTGTCCGATCGTTAATTTCCGGTTTTTCAATTCATGTTCAAAAACAGCATTGGATTTAAAGGAAGCTTTAATTTTTTTTAATTTTTTCTCAACCGTCTTATCGGTAATTTTTGAACCAATTGCATTTCCCTTTTGCAATAACAGAGTTCGCTTAATTTCATTATCTATTAATTTTTTAGCCGTAATTTTTTCCTCTTCAATAGTAAGAGGCAAACC
>CAJJDL010000249.1 GCA_905182935.1 uncultured Nitrospinaceae bacterium
CTGCAGTACTGACTATGGATGGTGTTGGTGAGTGGACAACAACATCTCTTGCAATTGGGAAGGGGAACTCTTTATCTGTTCATAAAGAGATACACTTTCCACATTCTCTCGGACTCCTATACTCAGCGTTCACCTACTATACGGGATTTAAGGTTAACTCTGGCGAATACAAAATTATGGGACTAGCACCCTATGGTGAACCAACTTTTGTAGATATCATCAAAGATAATTTAATTGATATAAAAGAAGACGGCTCATTTCAGCTAAATATGTCTTATTTTGACTATTGCACCGAGCTAACCATGACTAACAAACGCTTTAATAAGTTGTTTGGTGGGCCACCTAGAGAAGCAGAAAGTGAATTGACTCAGCGCGAAATGGATCTTGCAGCTTCTATTCAAAAGGTGACAGAAGAAGTTATTATCAAGTTAGCAAAAGGTATTGCAAAAGAGACTCGTCAAAAAAACCTCTGCTTAGCGGGTGGTGTTGCTTTAAATTGCGTAGCAAATGGAGTACTGCTACGAGAAAAAGTTTTTGAAAATATTTGGATACAGCCTGCTGCTGGAGATGCTGGCGGTGCATTAGGTGCAGCGCTTGGTGCATATTATATTATGCTAGATAAGGCACGTACCGTAAGCGATAACTTAGACTCAATGCGTGGAGCATATCTTGGACCAAATTTTTCGAACGAAGAAATTAAAAAATATTTAACTGAATGCGGAGCAAACTATAAAGAGCTTGATGATGATGCAGTCATTAATGAAACGGCGAAAGGCTTGGCTGACGGTAAAGCAATTGGTTGGATGAATGGACGTATGGAGTTTGGTCCTCGATCGCTTGGGGGGCGCAGTATTATTGCAGATCCTCGCTCACCTTTAGTGCAGAAGACACTTAACTTGAAAGTGAAATACAGAGAGTCGTTCCGTCCATTTGCGCCTAGTGTCTTAAGAGAGGATGTCAGTGAGTGGTTTGAAATAGATATAGATAGTCCCTACATGCTTATTGTAGCCGACGTTATTAAAACTAAGCGACGGAAAATACTTGATGATGAGAAGTCTTTATTTGGAATTGAAAAGCTGAATGTACCGCGTTCTGAGATTCCTGCCGTTACACATGTTGACTATACTGCTCGAATTCAAACAGTCCACAAGGAAACTAATCCAAGGTATCACGCGGTTATCTTAAAATTTAAAGAGCTAACGGGGTGTTCAGTGATAGTTAATACATCTTTTAACGTGCGTGGTGAGCCAATTGTTTGCACTCCGGAAGATGCATTTCGATGTTTTATGGGGACTGAATTAGATCTGCTTGTCATTGGCAATATGATACTTCACAAACAAGAACAAAACATATCACTTAAAGAGAGCTATAAGGAAAAGTATAAGCTTGATTAAGTTAGAAAATACGTACGCTATTTTTAGGCATTTTGCGTTGTCGATAAGCGAGCAACCAAGTCATAGTCGGTTGATCCGGTGATAAGCATAGGTAAAATTTGTCCGACTTTAACGTCGCTCTCTTCAATGATAATCTGCCCGTCAATTTCGGGAGCTTGGGTAGTAAGACGTCCCGTTACGAGGTATTCTTCATTTGAGTCAGAGCCTTCAATCAATACGGGTAAAACCTTACCGACTTTAGCCGCATTTTTCTTTTTACAAATTTTCTTTTGAACGCTCATTAATTCTTCCCTGCGAGCAATGGCAATTTTGTTAGAAACAAGGTCCTCATAATCGAAAGCAGTGGTTCCCTCTTCATGGAAGTAAGTAAACACTCCGACATGATCAAATTCTATTTCGCGGACAAATTCAAGAAGGTGCTTGAAGTGTTCATCAGTCTCACCAGGAAATCCAGTGATAAATGTTGTGCGTAAGGCGATATCTGGGACTTTGGTTCTTAGCTCATTAATCATACTGCGGACACCCTTTTCCGTTTCCTGCCGCTTCATTCGTTTAAGCATAAAATCATGAGTGTGCTGGAGAGGAACATCGACATAATTACAGACCTTTTCTTCAGAGGCGATATACTCGATCAACTCGCTGTTAATGAAGGTAGGGTAACAATAGAATAAACGCATCCAGTCTATTCCTTCGATCTTAGCAAGAGATTTTAGGAGTGTGACCAAGCCATTTTTCATCCGTAGATCAACACCGTACATGGTAGTGTCCTGAGAAATCAGATTAAATTCTTTAACCCCGTGTTGAGCAAAATGATTGGCTTCAGCAATGATCGATTCTGGTGTTCGGCTTCGGAATCGTCCACGAATTTTAGGGATGATACAGAAGGCACATTTATTTGAGCACCCTTCCCCAAGCTTTAGGTAAGCAGAATAAAAAGGAGTCGTGAGTACGCGGTTCATGTATGACTCAAAATACTCTGCCGGCTCGTGCACATGATTTATCGAAGTATTATTTTTTTGAGAGTTGGATTCTTTTAAAATTTGCTTTAACCGAGGGTATTGGTTGACGCCTAGCATGTGATCAATTTCTGGAATTTCTTTTAGAAGTTCATCGCTGTACCGTTCAGATAGACATCCGGTTACCACAAGCTTTTTGCATTTACCCTCAGTTTTAAGAGCGACCATTTCAAGGATGGCATCAATTGACTCTTTTTTGGAAGATTCTATAAACCCGCAAGTATTGACAATAATAACGTCGGCATCTTTTTGATCCGATGTTAATTCGTATTCATCGCCTTGTAGATCTCCAAGAACTAATTCGGTATCAACGGCATTTTTTGGACATCCCAGACTAACCACACCCAGTTTTTGCATAAATTTTCTTTACTAAAGATATTACAAACAAAATAGACTTGATCTGTAATTATTTTAATTGAATAAGATTTTAATTTTCATCAGGGTAACTTAAATACTGCTTTAAAACCAATAGATTCTCAAATTGTTAAAGAGTTAAGACTAATTATGGGTTTTTAAAAATACGGATTAGTTCATCCAGCGATTCAGAGTCTGAGGCGCGAACCAACTTTTCTAACTGGTTAATGAACTCTTCCCGAGTACGGAATTTCATTTCAATGCGAATTTCGTCACTTTCAAAACTATCTTGCACATGGACTTTGGTTTTATCATCTAGCTTCAAGCTATCCAAAGCTCTTGCTAAACGAATTTTCATATCGTTAAGAATGGGATAGCGACTGGAATATAGAATTTGACGAATCTGCCCGTACCTTAAATTAGGGGCAAGATCAATTTGGTTGAGAGCGGATTGTAGCTCCGGTAACTTAAAAACCTTGCAAGGAGTTATTTCATCGCGCTTTGAAATTTCATCGATCCATTCTAGAAGGTCTCGCCACTTATTGGCCCCTGGACGAAGTATAGAAAAAAATTTTTCGGCGGCCATTATACTTTCCATATCCCAATCAAAAAATACTGAAAAAATTCGAAGGGGAATATTCATTTCATGCAGGAGCGTCTGGATTTTAATGGTTAACCGACTAACGTTGAGATAATCGTCCAATAGTTTTTTACTCTGCTCCAAACCGACTAGCGGCATATACTTTTCAATAATACGGTTTGCAGAAACATCAACTTCTGATAATTTAGAAAGTATGAGTCCTTTTTCAATGTCACTGTAATGGCAATGTCCCTGATTTTCGGATAGGTTCATCACCAATAGTGATTCATCATTTATAGCAGAGTCTAAAATTCTAGCTGGGATTTCATTTACTATAAGTGAGGAAGATACTTTGGTACGGTGATGGCCGCAGACGATACGAAATCGTTCACCGATTGGAATCAATGTGATTGGGTGGATGATGCCGAGCTCTTTAATTGATTTTCGCAAAGAATCCGAGGGCGCTCCGAATGAGAAACATGTCAAACGGTCATCTAGATCAATATTTTTTAAAGGGACCGTTTTGAATATATAGTTTGGTGTATTTATTGTCATTTTTTGTTAGTAAATTTTTTTAGCTAAAACTTTAATGAAATATTATATCTTAGTCTATTTAATACTTGCGGGAATAATTTTGACTGGATGTGACACTCCTCCCAAAGGCATGGTGTTGGTGCCCGGGGGAAATTTTACCATGGGAACGAATAATGTCGATACCGACCAGCATGCCCTTAGAGTAGGCCTCGATAAGCCATGGTATGCGGATGAATCTCCTTCATTAAGTATTTATTTAAAAGGTTTTTATATCGATAAATATGAAGTGACTCGGCTAGAATATTATATTTTCTGCCAGGCTACTGACTATAAACCGCCACGTACCTGGGGTGGACAAAAGTTTCCAGATGGCACAGGAAATTTTCCTGTTTCGTATGTTAATTTTTATGATGCAGCAGCCTATGCTAAGTGGGCAGGAAAAAGATTACCCTCAGAAGCGGAATGGGAAAAAACGACTCGCGGCCCCGATAATTATATTTTTCCCTGGGGTAATGAGTTTGAGTTTGCAGGCGCGAATGTAAGCCAATCAGCAATAAAAAAAAAGGGTCGTGGACTTAAACCAGTTGGAAGTTTTCCGCAGGGAGTCAGTTTTTATGGGACCTACGACATGATCGGTAATGTGTGGGAATGGGTATGGGATTATTATCTACCGTATCCGAATAATACTCACACGTGGAAAGAAAAAGATAAAAAAGAATTGGTCGTTCGAGGCATGTCTTATCTTGGTGTTGGACATTTTTCTAAAGAAGAATACGAGAAGGTCATTGCTCTAAAGTCCAGAGCAACTTACCGTGAACACCTCAACCCACTTTCTAGAAAAAAGGATGTCGGGTTTCGCTGCGCTAAAGATAAACTTACCCTTTACGAAACATTTTTTGGGAAGACATATCCGAAGAAATTTTAGAT
>CAJJDL010000250.1 GCA_905182935.1 uncultured Nitrospinaceae bacterium
ATGAGGCGATTGGTTCCATGAATACCTCCAGTTACTTCACCCGCTGCCCACAAACCTTTCACCTCAGTTCTGCCGTCCTCATCTATTTGAATACCACCGTTCTGGTAGTGTAGCGTAGGATAAATAAGAATCGGCTGCTTAGCGAGATCTATCTTATAGCGTTCAAACCTATGAACTATTCCTGGAAACTGGCGCCGTATAGTTCCATTTCCATTTTTTAAATCTATTAGCGGGGTGTCTAGCCAAACTCCAACTCTACCAGAATGAGTTTTAACCCCTCTATTTTCAGAAACCTCCCTAATAATGGCCGCCGCTAGAGTATCTCTCAACACCATCTCCCCTGTAAATCGTTCTCCCTGAGCGTTCACAACCTGAGCTCCAGCAGACCTAATGGACTCTGTTACAAGTTGTCCAGCCATAGACTCTGGGTAAGCAGTGCCAGAAGGATGGTACTGATGGCTATCCGCATTTACTAATTTGCAACCTTGCCGATAAGCAAGGACCAACCCGTCCCCCATTGCACCAAGGTGATTGCTTGTGGGAAAACCCTGAAAGCGCAGTTGACCACTTCCTCCAGTAGCAAGAATAACAGCCCTGGCCGAAACAGTAATGAGACCGCCTTTATTACGGTCCCACAAAACTGCTCCTGTCACCTGCCCTTCCCCGTCATCAAGAAGTTCAATTGCAGCGTGTTCCTCTAGAGTTTGCGTACTACTCAATAACACAGCATCTTTCAAAACCCGCATAATCTCAAGTCCGGTATAATCTTTACAGGCCAATACCCGCGGGATAGAGGTCCCTCCGCCTGAACGTAAACGAAAAGTACCATCTTCATTACGATCAAGCATACATCCTAGCTTTCCAAGCCAATGAATTGTATCTGCACTATTTTCACAAAGAACACGAAGAAGACTAGATTCGTTTTCTCCATGTCCTCCCACATAAGCATCAGCAAAATGTCTTCGAGCTGAATCACCCTTCCCAAGCGAAGCCTGAATTCCACCTTCTGCCATCACTGTATTTGAATCACCCAAACGTAGTTTTGTTGCCAGATGTACCTTGAGCCCAGATCCTTCCAAGGCGATTGCTGCCGAGGCACCAGCTCCTCCACCTCCTAAAATAAGTACATCGGTTTCTATATCGGTGGATGGCTCAAAATCTAATGGGAGTTGACTATCTGCTTCGAGAATATCTGCAAGTTCGTGGGGGAATTTTTCATTACTTGCATTGGGCCCTACTCGAATACTACGCTGCATTCCCGAGTAGTCAGGATGATATTCATACAGGAGCTTCTCTGCTTCGCCTGTGCTTAGCTTAGGTGGTTTTGAACTCAACCTTTCTTCGCGAGTAGACTCTAGCCTTTCTAACGAATCTTTAGCCCAATCCATCACGATTCAATTTCTCCATTTTCTCTGAATTGTTGAGCATGCTTCATACGTAAAGTTGAATCACCATCAAGGAGATACTTCCATTCCAATTCGATCTGTTCAGAGGCTACCTCTAAAGTATTATTCTTAGCCGACTCTCTAGAGGATCCTATCGAACGTCGTACCCACATTCCCATCACGTGTGGGAGCACTCCATCCTCACAAACAAATCTACATAAACCACAATTAATACAGGTAGTAAAATCATCTGCCACTTCATTGAGCTGATCGGACCTCATCCTTAGAACCGAATCCATTACCGGTATAGACATAGGACAAGACGCGGTGCAACTCCCACACTTAGTACAGCGATCTAAGGTTGGGTAGGCCACACGAAGTTTATCGGCTGATGGGTTGGGTTCAGATGCTATCGTCGGAACCGCGTCAACTGAACAGGGGAAAACTTCCATTCCTTCTTCCACAGGACACATACAAGCTAGATCAGTTCCGTTGATTTTTCCATTTGGAGAACGAACTGTTACAGTACATGCACCGCAGACACCACCAACGCAACCAGTTTTAATCAACTCTGGCATCCCAGCATTCCACAACGCATGAATCACAGTCTCGCCAGACCTTGCTCGAATAGGTTTGCCTGCCACTTTTATTTCAAATGTTTCCATGTAAACAATTATCAATCAACTATGAATAATTATCAATCCCGATTGCCTCTTTTACATGTTATATGTTAAATTGACCTGAGAATAAATTGTTTTAAAATATTACTCAACTCATTAGGTTTTTATATGTCTGGGCATTCAAAGTGGTCAACAATAAAGCATAAGAAGGGTGCTACCGACGCAAAACGAGGGAAAATTTTTACCAAGGTTATAAAAGAAATTACTGTAGCAGCGCGAATAGGCGGAGGTGATGTAGACGGCAATCCAAGATTGAGGCTAGCGGTTCAAAAAGCAAAAGAAGTTAATATGCCTCAGGAGAATGTAACCCGGGCTATCAAAAAAGGTACTGGAGAATTAGAAGGCGTTCAATACCAAGAAATTTCTTATGAAGGTTATGGCCCTGGAGGTGTAGCTATTTTCATGGAAGTGATGACAGATAATAAAAATAGAACCATTAGTGAGCTAAGGGCCGTCTTAGATAAAAATGGCGGAAATATGGGCGAAAATGGCTGCGTTGCTTGGATATTTGAAAAAAAAGGAACTATCACTATCATGACACCTGAAAAGGATGAGGAGGAACTCCTCGAACTAGTTATGGATGCAGGTGGAGATGACTTACAAACCGTTGATGATCATTATGAAATAACCACTTCGATTGAAACTTTCGAGTCAGTGCGCAAAGCAATAGAAAATTCTGGTATTAAAGCTCAATCTGCCGAACTAACTCGTATACCGCAAAACATGGTTAACGTAGAAGAAAAAAACTGTAAATCATTACTCCGTTTGATGGACATGTTGGAAGATCACGATGATATTCAGAAAGTGTATTCAAATTTTGATATCACGGATGAATTGATAGCAATAATGGAAAAAAATTCCTAAAGAAAAAAGACAACAGTATCACCCTGATTTTCCAAAAGAACATTAGTCTGTTTGAAATAAAAAACTGTTAGATATCGAAATTTTCTCACTGAAAGAGACTTGAACAAAAAGTATTAAGACGTTTCATCTATTTTCTCCTCATTATCCAACCAGTGAATTATATGAAATTCTCTAAAACAATCAATTGCTTCTGAGTTATGCGTGTAATGGGTATCGATCCTGGCAGTAAATGCACCGGATGCGGAGTCATTGATGAAGTTAACAATGAACTCAAAGTAATCTACTGGGGGAGCATCAAAACTAAGCCCCGCCAATCCTTTCCTGAAAGGCTAAAGTTCATATATGATGAATTGGTTGCTGTTATTAAAGAATTCAATCCTGACGAAATAGCAGTGGAGGACATGTTTTTTGCGACCAATGTCAAGTCAGCTCTAAAACTTGGGCAAACAAGAGGAGTCGCCATACTATCGGCCGTGAATGAAGGTAAACCAGTCGCCGAGTATAGCCCTTTGGAAGTTAAGCAATCTGTAGTTGGGTATGGACGCGCCGAAAAACAACAGGTACAAGACATGGTTACCACACTTCTAAAGCTCAAGGAAAAACCGGACACGTTCGACGCATCCGATGCGCTTGCTATTGCCATTTGTCATATACATACCGCTACGGTAAACATAAAAATAAAAACTGCAAAAAAAATATGATTGCTCATCTTTCAGGAAAACTCACCCATAAGTCTCCAGTTACGATAATCATTGATGTGAATGGTGTCGGCTATCAAGTTTTTATTCCACTTTCAACATTTTATGCTTTACCAGAACTCGAAAGTAAAATTTCTCTCGGCATTCATACTCATATGCGGGAAGAAGCACTTAAACTGTTTGGTTTTTATACGATAGATGAGAAAAAAATATTCGAAAAACTCATTGCCATCAACAAAGTGGGTCCTAAGCTCGCATTAACAATTTTATCCGGCATGCCACCAGCCGACATACTTAGCACCATCGACTCTAATGACATTGTCAAGCTCAGTACGATTCCGGGAATTGGCCGCAAAACAGCCGAGCGTCTCATACTTGAAATGCGCGACAAACTGGACGGACTCTCTCTCGATTTTGTCGCAAAAAAAGGCCCTGGCCCCGAGAAAGGATTATTTGATGATGCGCTATCGGCACTAGTTAATCTTGGGTATAAAAAAAGTCAAGCGGAACAAACTTTAAAAAAAGTGTATGCTGAAAAAGTAGGCGACACCTCGATAGAAAATTTAATCAAAGATAGTTTAAACTTATTATCTTAATTTTCCCTCAATAGATAACGATCCACTCTAGATATACTTCAATGGATGAGTCAATAACAGATATCGAATTAGATCAAGATGAAGTCCAGTTCGAAGCAACGCTAAGACCGAATAAATTTGATGACTACATTGGACAGGAAAAAACAAAACGAAATTTAGAAATCTTCATCGAAGCTGCTCGCATGCGAGGCGATGCATTGGATCATGTCTTACTCTATGGCCCTCCTGGCCTTGGCAAAACTACTCTAGCTAATATTATTGCCTCAGAAATGGGAGCTAATATAAAAAGCACCTCCGGCCCTGTTATAGAAAAAACAGGCGACTTAGCTGCCATTTTAACAAACTTAAAAAAGGGAGATATTCTTTTTATAGATGAAATTCATCGCTTATCTAATGTTATAGAGGAAGTTCTTTATTCAGCAATGGAAGATTACAACCTAGACATAATGATTGGGCAAGGACCAAGCGCGAGGTCGGTAAAACTAGAACTCCCCCCATTTACCTTGGTGGGCGCAACAACAAGAGCAGGACTGCTCACTTCCCCGCTAAGGGACCGATTTGGTGTAGTACACCGTTTAGACTATTACAACTCCGAAGAATTAAAAATAATTCTCATACGGTCGGCTACAATTCTCAAAATCGAAATTCATTCCGAAGGCGCAGAAGAAATAGCGCGTCGATCGCGGGGCACACCTCGTATTGCAAATAGACTTCTTAAACGGGTTCGTGACTACGCACAAGTTAAGGCCGATGGTATAATCACAATAGATGTAGCTAAAAAATCACTAGAGATGATGGAAGTAGATCATTTAGGACTCGATAAAATGGACCACAAGCTTATCTTAACACTCATTGAAAAATTTAAAGGAGGACCGGTCGGAGTCGAAAGTCTAGCTGCATCAATTAGTGAAGAAAAAGATACTATCGAAGATGTTCTAGAGCCCTATCTTATGCAATCTGGATTTATCCAGCGAACCCCACGTGGAAGAGTCGCAACGGAAATGGCCTATCAACACTTTGGCATCACCCCACCAAAACAAAACCAACAAGAAAAACTGTTTTAAGTTGTCTAAAAATAACTATAAAAAAATTATAAGCTATAATTTCATCATTCTATTTGTGTT